>NZ_JASATW010000099.1:0-1914 GCF_030405905.1 Sphaerothrix gracilis Ecp01 | reverse complement strand
GTCGCGACAGATGGCATCAAGTTTAGAATCATTTGAGATCCACCACAGCAGAATATGAGTATCGAGGAGCCAACTCATTCCCATTGCTGCAGTTCCTCCTCAGACATCGGTTCAAAGAAGGCGTCGCCTAGTTTAAAGTTCAACAGCCCAGGAGTGCGCGGTTCGTTTTCGCTCTCGGTAAGGGACTCGTCACGCGCTTGAGTGAGCCCCAAGCGAAAGTAATGAATGAGGTCGTAAATCTCGGCGAGCTTGTCTTTGGGGAGGTTTTGGAGTTCTTGCATGATTTTCTGAAGAAGTATGGATTAACCTCCTATGAGATAAGGATTGGGGTTGTTTTCGCCAACTCTTAGAAATCAAGCGACTGTCCTTGTTACCTTTCGTGGCACGCGACAACCGCATGGAAATATAGATATTTTCTGACTTCTGCTGAGCGAGTTTTTGTGTGACTGGGCGGTTATCGCCATTTAAGATCTTAATGCAGACGTTAGGGTTCTGTTGCAAAAAGAAGATGAGGGTATGAAAATCCTCTTTCTTATCTATATTTATACAGCGATGCCGAAGATTTGGTGGATGAAAGAGATCTGTCCTGTCACATCATCTCTATCGACATTTTGGATCTGTCAGTTCGAGTAGAAAGTTCGAGTTTTCCAAGCTCCTGAGAAACAACAACAGTTCCTCACCACCAGCGATCGCGTGAATGATAGTTTTTAAGTCACAAGAGCGATCGCCCGAGAGCGTTTTGCACCGATACAAAGTAGAGCAGCCAGCGATCGCCTTTGTGGGCTCGACACAGAGTCCGAAGAAGGGCTATGACAACGATTCTGGATAAAAAGGGCCATTTGGTCTGAAACCCTGTCACAGCAGAGGTTCTATTTCTGAGACAAGGTCTGTCTCAGCTTCCTGGTAAAATAGATGGATAAAGCTCTTGCCAGGCTTTACCTCAACAGAGCAATATCATCAAAATCATTGATTTACAAAGCTTTGAGGAATATCACCTAGATCAGACTTTCTGAGGCATTTTACGTGGCGTAGATCGGTAAAAGCATTTAATCCGTATTCTACCCCTCGAAAATGGCTGAATACTTGTGGCTTAAAAGGCCAGCACTGAGAGCGCTTGAGCGGATTTATGTTGTCTTTCAGAGCGCAGTTTTAGAGTCGTCTCACGCTAAAGGGCTTGCACAGCGAGAGTTCTGGATCAAATGGCCCTTTTTATCCAGAATCGTTGCCATGACCCGGATAGAGGCGCTCAATATGCCAGTAGTGACTACCAAACTTTTGAGTCACGATCAGATCACACTCTAGTCACTTCTTGTGAGACTCGACAATAGAAGAGATATTTAAATATCATAAGGTAAGAACGACTACAGTTAGTTTTAACTACAGCCGTCCTGAACCTTCAATGGCAAATCTAAGTCTCAGACTTAAATGCCGGTATCTCCTTCAGTCAAAATCATGTTTAATCTCCTTTTTAGTACGAGAAAAGGTAGACCTGATAATTATATTTTCATCCTGCTCTACCACTTTCCGGAAGATCATAGCTACTCAGTACTTAGATATGTCTTTCATGAACATAGTTATAGTTATCTCGATATTGATAATTATTTTCTATAGAACATTTGCTCTGTAACCATAAAACTGGCTAAGGCTTGATTAGGGAGTGGCTATTTGCTTCCTTGATGATTGAACTTATATTTCACATTTATTTGATTCGTTAGAGATTGCCTCAATTTGATTGCGAATTTTTGAATATTAATCAAATTGACTTTCTGAAGTCTTGAAAAAACGATATCTTAACAGAATTTCCCTCGCTAGCGAGCGAGAGAAGTAACATATTTATATGAGAATTAGAGTCTTAAGATTGCCCCTCTATCTCACAAGCTTTAGAATCACTATTCTCTTTCTCCTCCCACTTTT
>NZ_JASATW010000098.1:0-1959 GCF_030405905.1 Sphaerothrix gracilis Ecp01 | reverse complement strand
TACACGCTGCGGCGACTGGGATAGCTACTCTCTCCCAGTTCAAAGGCTCGCATCTCTACCAGTTTCGCCACTTGCGATCGCTTCATTGCGCCCATCCCCCGATTCCCTTGGCGGTAAGTCTTAACAATGAATTCTTGCCACTCTGGCTCAAGCTTGAACTGCCCCGCATCTGAGCGCGATTGGCGTTTGAGACCCACTATGCCGCTCTCACGGTAGGAACACACGAGTCGTTTCAAGCTACGCACGCTTAGCCCTAGTTCCTGGGCAGCCTGGCTCTCCGCTTCCCGGTAGCTCTCTTGTCCGCGATGCAATTGCAAGCGCGATATCACCCTAAAGCGACGGTGCTCTTCAATACTCAGATCCTCGATCCGCCAGATCGCAATCGTCTCACACTCTTCACTTTTTTCGCAGTTCTCGCGTGCCTCGTTATCTGTCATCTGACAACTCTAAAAGCTGGTTTACTTAAACTGGTCTCTATCCCTCATACAGTAGGGGAAAGACTCCCTTGCTCAACCTCATTATTAATGCCACGCTATTTAGCATCACTTTAGTGCCACACTGTTTGACACTAACATCGCTATTCCCCACAAAACATAGCTTTGAGGTGTTTAGCTTCATATAACTGCGATCGCTAGCTCAATAAAAAAATTAAATATACGCTTTAATCTCAAAACTTTATAAATCAATCACTTCACCACTGTTATGACGTTTAACGTGGCACAAATACTCATAACATGTCAAATAACGTGGCACTCGACAAAATCCAAAAAACGTTGCTGGCACTGCGATCGCTGTGTTGCTTATACGCCTGTGTGTTGCCATGCTGTTGTTCTATACGCTGTAATGCGATCGCTTTTATACTTGCAAGCCCTCTTCTGTATTTGCTTTATTTCGTAAAAGCTCTGCTGTGTAAGCGTTTCAGCGTCTTTACTCGTGCGATCGCTTTTTTCCTCTGCGTTGAGACATGCATAAAGCTGTATGTATACATTCAACTTGTTTACTTTAAGCGTATGTTTTGAGTGTATATTTAGTGTGTACATACTGTGCCTTTCACTTGCATAGGAGACAGAGTGCGGGTGCTATCCTATCGGCTTCCTTGCGGATGCGATCGCGCTAAGCTCAGCGATTATTGCTCTGAACTGAGGAGGGCTTACAAGCATTCTTAGTGTGCTGCAGAACCCTGAGGCCATCCCTTCTTCGGACTCTGTGTCGAGCCCACAAAAGCGATCGCTGGCTGCTCTTACTCTACTTTGTATCAGTGCAAAACCCTCTCGGGCGATCGCTCTTTTGACTTGGAAACTATCATGCACGCGATCGCTGATAGTGGAGGCTGTTGTTGTTTCTTAGGAGCTTGGAGAACTCGAACTTTCTACTCGAACTTTCTATCAGCTTGGCATAGGCCGTTTCGTAGCATGATAGGCAAGAAAACTCCTCTCTGCCTCTATGAATACAGATAGCCCTGTCTCTGACAGCGTCATCGATCAAATGATCGACCTGCGATTGCAACTCGCTCAACTCGAACACAAAATTGATACCCTCAAGCCCGCTTTCTTTCATGCCTGCGCAGCTCAAAAGCTCACTCAGTGACAGACATGAACATGGAATCATTTGTCGTCGGCTTACGCCCGGCAAATGGGACTATCCTAGCGATATCCTGAAGCAGGAAAAACGCCTCAAGCTGCTTAAACAGCAATTTCAGCAAACCCATGAACCTACAGCTGGGCGTGAAGTTACCTGGTCTATTCGACTGACTCTTTAGCTCTAGTCTTAGCTCGGCAGCACCATTTTCATAAACAACAGCTCACAGCGATCGCATTGGCCTGTTTGCCAGTAGCTCGGCAGCTGGAAAGCACTTTGACATTGGGGACATTGGAAAAGCAACGGCCGTTGGTGCACTTGGCAGTTAGGCTCGTCGGCTAGCTGCCAAGTCAGTTTATGCCAAGGGGCCGTTTTATAGCA
>NZ_JASATW010000097.1:0-1997 GCF_030405905.1 Sphaerothrix gracilis Ecp01 | reverse complement strand
TATTATGACTATGTTCATTATGACTCAAAATCGGGCGGAAGCAACTCCGCAAAATGGCCCTATTGTCGAAAAAACTCGATACTACCAGTTCACCCCAGAGGTAGCCCGGAAGCTACGCAAAGCCAAGCTAACTCGCTCAGAGTGGGAGCTGTGGAGCTATCTCACAACCCTCGATCCCTTCGGCGATCGCTATGTTCAACTCCCCACGCTAAAGGAAGTTTTAGCCGAAGTTGAGATTTCTAAAGCAACGTTCTACCGAGCGATCGCCAAGCTTCAAGAGCATGACCTGATCGATTTTCGGGTGGGCGACATCAGGTTTCGCAATTTACTCGGACGAGAGAATAGTCTCAAAACTGCGACACCAGTCTCAAAAATGAGAAAGTTGTCTCAAAACTGCGACACCAGTCTCAAAAATGAGAAAGTTGTCTCAAAACTGCGACACCAGTCTCAAAATTGCGAAAATCGATCGCCAAAACCCCCGCAGGCTCTAGCGTCTAGATCGCCTCATACTCTTCAGACTTTTCAAACAGATCCAAACACTTTAAAACCGCAACCGAGTGTGTGTTTTGAGGAAAATAACCAAAAGCCTAAAGAGGTTGATCAAGAAAAAATTGCTGGTCAGCGATCGCCCGTCAAGCTAACAGAAGAAGAAAGTTGTCAAAGACCCCTTACAACAAAGCGAGAGACTGTCCCTGATACCTCTAATGACCGCAAGAAAATTCTATGGCGAGCGAAAAAAATAGGCGTCAACTTTGACGATCGCAAGCTGAAACAGGCGATCGCGGCTTATCCCGATCGCTTAGAGCAAGCCGTGACCGCTTTGGTGGAGAAGTCTGAAACAGTACGCTATCCGACTCGCTTCTTGGAGCGGGCCATCTTAGAAGCCTGGGAGCCGGAGACAAAGCAAAATTTAAGGTTTAGCCAGTGGTTTGATGAGGCCAAGCGGCAGGGCTGTGAAGTGCTAGGCGGCCAGATAATTGATGACGTGCAGTGGGTGTATGCCTCAGGCGGGCAGCCGTATCGCTGGCATGAGTTAAAAAGCTTGTCCTGGGATGAGCTAAAAGCCAAGTTGAATCCAGTTCCAGCAGATCTAGCACCGCCCCGATCAGAGGTAATTGCCTATCAGCCTAGATTGTTTCAGGAAGCGTCTGAAACCTCATTCAGTGACCTTTCCCCTTTGTTAGTTGCCGTAGACGCTGAAATTGGCCGCTTAGGCTGGTCTGAGGCAACGTTGTCAGAACGCCTATATCAGTGGTTTGTCAAGCGTGAGCTGTCGTCGCTGATAGACGACCAGCTTTATGAGCTGCTAGATCTACTGCGAGAGATTGGTGAACCTGTGGAGGTGGCATCATGACGCCCCTTCGGGTTTACAACTTGCGGTACTGCTAGATGTGGTCCCCTACGAAATCGAAAATCCATGTCCGCTACTTTCTTAGGCCAAGGTGGGCGATCGCTGTCAGCTATACAGGCGAACGGGAGCGTTGGAAATAGCTGAACCGGGTTAGGTCGTTTTTCGCGCGGGTGAGCAGCACTAGCCTTTCAATCAGCGAGCGGCTGAAGACATCCAGCTATCTCCCCAAAACAGCCTGCTGAGCGATCGTGCCAGCGATGGCTTAGTAGCCCAAAAGGTCAATCTTGCAGCTGGCTAGAGGAGGGCATCGGTAACAAGAAGCGTAAGAACCCCACCACCAGCTACTACTGCTGAGATGAGGTAATTCAACCTGGAGAAACGCAGCGGCAGAAGGTGCATGTCAAAGTACGGCAAGTGTGCTTTATTCTGATTTCTGTGCAATTGTCACCTCATACGATGACTAGAATTTTCGCTTATGCTCACACCGTCACAGAGTAAGCTTCTAAACTTCGCAGTACAAATTCGTGAGACTGAGTATGAGCCTGAGAAGGCCTTTATTAGTCGAGAAATGGTGCAGGCAACATTACCTCATAGAAATCCTGGTGATATTCCTGCTTGGAGCCGAGTAAACGGCAACTATGCACTA
>NZ_JASATW010000096.1:0-2000 GCF_030405905.1 Sphaerothrix gracilis Ecp01 | reverse complement strand
GCCAAAGACAATGTTCTTTTTTTCATAGTTCTTGGCACTGTAGCCTTTGGACTATATTTGTCGTATATCCAGTTTACAAAGGATGAACAGTCAGAGGGAAATCTAAAGTTAGGGCCAGCCGGACTTGAAATTACCTCATCAATTCTAGGCGTTTTTATTTTGGCTTTTTCAGTTGGTTTTCTATATCTATACTTAGTGCATGTATTTCCAATTCAGGAAGGTAGACAAGACAGTCTCTCTCCCGTGATTAACTCAAATAGTGATACAGCCGCAGATTAGGACATTATCGCCTCCGCTCGGCCTCTCGATACTCCCAAGGCTTCACCGCGCCAGCATTTGCCCAAACCCCTACCCGCGCCTGCCTCGCCTGCTCCTCACCCAAAGCGATCGCACTCTGATTCGGACAACTATCGCTATAGCGCTCGTAGTAATAGGCATAGCCGTCTAGCGTCATCTGAGAGTTGAGGTGAATTTCTTCGTCAGTGCTGGTGGCAACGAATAGCTCAGCTACTGTTCGGCCATAGCGGTCGGTTTCAATAGACATCACGATAAGGCTACCGTCACCCTTGTTGATCAGCGATCGCAGATGGTTACGTGAAGCTTCTCCCAGCGGCTACTCCATCTCAGGGGCGTCAATGCCGCACAGCCGAATCTTAATTTCCTTGGAGTCGTCTGTCACTCTGAGCGTGTCGCCGTTGTAAACCGAGCCAGGGACGAGCTGGTAGTGTTCGCTGACAGGCATGGAGCTACTAGGCAAGGCGGTAGCAATCGCCTCGGTAACGGACTCTGGCAGCCACTTAGCAGTGGCCGCAATCGCGCCAAGGATAAGTAGGGGGACGCGACATTTTTTCGTTCGATTCTTATGTGGATTCGGTGAAAACGAAATGTTGCTGGCACTGCGATCGCTGTGTTGCTTATACGCTTGTGTGTTGCCGTGCTGTTGTTCTATACGCTGTAATGCGATCGCTTTTATACTTGCAAGCTTTGTTCTGCATTTTCCTTGCTCCGTAAAAGCGCTGCTGTGTAAGCGTTTTAGCGTCTTTGCTCATGCGATCGCTTCTTGCCTCTGTGTTGAGACACGCATAAAGCTGCATACATGCATTAAACTTGCTTATTTTTAATGTATGTTTTGAACGTATACTTAGTGTGTACATGCTGTGCCTTTTACTTGCATAGGAGCCAGAGCACTGGTGCTATCCTATCGGCTTCCTTGCGGATGCGATCGCGCTAAGCTCAAGGAGAGCTTACAAGCATTCTTAGTGTGCTGCAGAACCCTGGGGACATCCCTTCTTCGGACTCTGTGTCGAGCCCACAAAGGCGATCGCTGGCTGCTCTTACTCTACTTTGTATCAGTGCAAAACCCTCTCGGGCGATCGCTCTTGTGACTTAAAACTATCATTCACGCGATCGCTGGTAGCGAGGGACTGATGTTGTTTCTCAGGAGCTTGGCATAGGCCGTTTCGTAGCATGATAGGTAAGAAAACTCCTCTCTCACTCAGTTTAGACATGAACATGGAATCATATTGAATTTGCAAAAATTAAGTTCACATTGATAGCAAACTTTTCTGGGCAATCGCTGAGATGCTTTTTCCAATTCAAATTCAATAAAGCGATCGCTAACTAATAGCTGTTTTTTAGATTCAAAATTTCTATATTAAATATGTAAAACTATACGCTCAATTTTATACACATAAAACCTGCTTCTGAAGCTTATGCTCTTTGAGAGTGATTTTGTTCAAATTGCGAAAAGTCAGAGCGCTTTTTCAGGCTTTTACTCAATGCATACTCATGACGACTTTAGTTTCTAAAGAGCCTAAAGTGTTGACTTTTATTGAGTTCTAGCGACACATTGCAATCGACTTTTTTCTTTGTCCTTTAGTCATATCTTTCTTAACAACTTAACGGATCAGCTCTGTCTTTGAGGCATAAGTTATCCATCCATACTCCTTAGCAGTTGCCATGTCATGGCTATATCGTTCAGACGTTGCATTCCTCGCCAC
>NZ_JASATW010000095.1:0-2076 GCF_030405905.1 Sphaerothrix gracilis Ecp01 | reverse complement strand
AGAACCGCGTGACTCAATGCCAGCGATCGAGTTCGCCAGCTTATCTAAACTGACGCCTGCAATCGTTTTGCCTGTGCATGGCCCGGTGGTAATCGGGCTAAGCTGTGACCCCGGATATCGTGTTGTCCCCGGTGGCGGCGACGGCGCTGCGCTGGCACCGCCTTGACCATCGAGCGGCCCCACATACAGCAGTGAGTTCACTTCATAGTCCAGCCAGGGAATTGAAAACTGGTTGTACGGGGTGCAGGTGCGACCAATAATCGGAATGTAGGTACACCAGCGGAAGAATAGCTTGAAGCTCACTTCATCGGTGGTTTCATCCGGTTCCCACACCACCATCTTGAAAACTGAGCCAAAGGGATGCCGACCTGTCGGTTCATAGCCCACTGAGTAGCCCATTGGTGAGGGCACATACTTGAGCGGCCCAAAGCCACCCTCGACTTCGTGGTACTTACCAGAGATCCACTGTTTTCCTTCAAAGCCGCCCTGTACCTTGCGACCTTCGTTTTCGAGGTCATCAAGTTCAATATACGCACATTTGTCAGGTGCTCTCACTAGCTTGCCTTCCTCCGAGCAGGGCACCTCAAAGCCTGCCTGGTAGGAGCCGCTAATCGTATTGTTACGGGCTCTGTCGCAAAAAGAAGATGAGGGTATGAAAATCCTCTTTCTTATCTATTTTTATACAGCGATGCCGAAGATTTGGTGGATGAAAGAGATCTGTCCTGTCACATCATCTCTATCGACATTTTGGATCTGTCCTTTGCGAATCATCGCCATCGCTTCGTACCCTTTGAGAGTCCGTCGAGCTGTATTGAAGGAACCGAAGCCTAAACCCGGTTTGACCAAACGTTTGATGCGGCGATGGTCCTGCTCAATCAGGTTGTTGAGATACTTAACGGGGCGGAGTTTGGTCTTTTCTGGCAGCGTTTTTTCCGTCTTGAGGTCATCAACCGCCGGGGGATAAGCCGCATTCTTATCAACATTGATCACACGCGGGGTGGACGTGTGAGGTGCCTGCAAAGCCTTCTTGAGAAACCGTTTGGCAGCTTTGGTATCGCGCTTAGCACTCAACATGAAGTCCAGTGTCTGACCGCTCGAATCTATGGCTCGATAAAGATATTTCCACTCCCCTTTGACTTTCACGTACGTCTCATCGACTTTCCAAGAATCGTTCGGCACACGCAGATGCGGGCGACAGCGCTGGTCGAGTTCTGGTCCGTACTGCAACACCCAACGATTGAGCGTGCTATGGTCAACCGAGAGTCCTCGTTCGGCCATCATCTCCTCGAGGTCCCGATAGCTCAAGGCATAGCGGCAGTACCAACGGACGTTGAGCAATATGACTTCAGGCTGAAAGTGCTTCCACTTGAACAGGGCAGGATGAGACATGAAGGTGAAGTTGGTGGTAGATGACATGAGGAAATCGGTCTCCTAATCTACCACTCCTGAGTTTTTGCGACAGAACCCCCTGCTCAACCACCTGGAGGGAACTGACCAGCAGCGGGAGTGGTTCGTCATTGATGAGGCGGTGGGCATCCTGCAAAGTCTCAAGACCAAGGGATTTAAGCGAGTCGCTGACCGGCTGCGGGGCTTCATTGTGGAGTTGCTGACGGCGGGCGCTGCTGTCAATGCCTTTGGCGGCATCTTGTCGCAGACGGGCAATGCCGGACCGCTGGGGGTGGATGAGGATCTACTCAAAAACTTCTCGATTGTCGGCTGCGGCAAGCGGAAGAAAGCGCAGATGGTTAAGGCGTTTTGCAAGCTCACGGATCTGCGGTTAACGGGGGAGCAGGAAGCGGAGATTTTGGGCTTACCGGGGTACTGGCAGCTTTGGGAGAACAATGGCCCCACTTTGTCGCAAGTGCCCTTGTCAGATTTGCTGCTGAAAGATGTGGTGGTCTGTCCGTTTGATGAGGAGGAAACGGATGTCTGTCAGCCGTCCACGAAAGCTCCTAAGCAGTCTTTTGAAGCGCGCATTCTGGACTATCTCAAAAAGCAATCGGAGGGCAAAACGGCCAGGGAAATTACCATCGCTTGCACTCGTTCGTCGGACGATCCACGGCCTAATGTGGCTCA
>NZ_JASATW010000094.1:0-2083 GCF_030405905.1 Sphaerothrix gracilis Ecp01 | reverse complement strand
GCAAATCTCCGTGGCTATGCCTTCAAATGTCCATCCAACCTGCTGCCCCTCGCGCTCATGCAGTGGTCTAGGCGGCAGTACATAGCTCTCATCGCTTAGATAGAGAGCGCTCGGCAGCTTTTCCACCCGACGAACGCAGTTCCGACGCTCATCAAAATAAACAGAAGTGCGGTAGATCCAAAGTTGCATGTCTGGTTTTGCTCTGTGACGATAAGGGGGCAAATGCCCCCAGTTGCAGGCTAATCTTTGTAAAGATACAAACCTAGACCAAACTTCGCTGCCGCTCGTCTAAACGCTTTGCTTTCAGCATTGGATGAGGGATCCCCGTAGGCTAGCTCTACCTCTTCGCCATCATCATTGAGGCGCTTAAGTTCCTCCGTTCCGGTCGCTTCGCGGTAGATATGGCCTTCGCTAGTAGGAATTGTTAGACGGCCTACCAGAAACAAGCGATCGCTAGAGAGTTGTGTACTGATAATCTGCCACGCCCAGCCAGGAGCATACTTATCTAAAATGCTGTTGGCTGTGTACCAGTGAATGAAAGTAATCCGCTTGCCACCACGTTTCTTAGAACTGAGCAAGTTTGCTGGCAGTGGTCGCTTCAGGGCTTCTTGAATCTGCTGCAGGCTCCACTCACCCACTTTGCTAGGAGGCTGGATTGATGTAGGGGCTGCTTTAGACTGAGGCGGAAACTGAACAAGAGAGGTTTTTTTCGGTTGACTTTGCATAATGGTTGATATCAAAGAGTTATAACAACAAGAGCTTTTAGGGGCAGGGGTGCCCCTGGAACGCTTTTTAGAACATCAACCAATCTTCACCATCTAGGTGAAAGTCGAGATCAGCGGCTGGATCAGGATTGGGTGAATCAAACCAATACTCTGCTCGCGCTTCAGCAGCAAAGGCCAGTTCCTCCGTAATAGGGCTAGACTTCCTGCTTTCATTAGGAGCATAGAAATCTGACTCAGCTTCAGCAGCTTCAGGATTGAGTGCTTCGGGCGTCCATTCAACGCGATCAGTGTCAGCTTGTTCTCGCTTTTGGGCTTCGTAAGCAAGGGCAACTTCAACAGGCATTACAATATCTCCAGGGTTAACAACCACTTGAGAGGGCATTCAGCTTGGTGGCAGGTGTCCTCTCTGCTCTATACCCTTATTATACACTGGTTAACCAGTGATTGCAAGCTATGACGCTGGTTAACCAGTATGATTTATGCTAAATTTGCCTTGAATCTGTCACTCCAGGCAGGCATCAGTCACTATGGTTAAAAAATCTCAGCTTGCAGGACTCACTCCTTTCAAGCCTGAAGGCGAAGAGGCTTTAGGCCGAAAAGTTTATGGAACCAAAATGCCTGAGTCAGTCGGAAGGATTCTCGATGATATGGGCACAGCCAAAGCCCAGTACATCCGACAAGCTATCATTGAAAAACTTCAGGCTGACGGCTATCTCTAAGCTCTTTATCCTAAGAACGCTCTAGCAAGAACTTATAGAAGGATCTTTATAACTTCTGGCGATTGGCCTGCTGGCTATCTGCTAGATCCATCCGCGAGCATTGAAGGAGCGTTTATCCTCTTTTGGCTTATTGTGCTGGCTGTGGTGATTTCGTATTGGAGCGATCGCTGCCAAGAAGGTAAGAAAAAGCCCTAGCAATAGCTAGGGCATGATGGAGACTTTCGCCTTATCTGTTTACCTTGCCCAAAAAACAGAAAGCATTTTGTAGCCATGAGCAGATACAAGATAGCTACAATAATCTTCCCAAAGTTGGCAACTCCAGTGTTTTAGTTTGAGCAGTTTTTCAGGAACTTCATCATGACCCATATAGCCAAAGCGATAGCTCAAAAAAGCTTTATGATATGTGACTTCAGTAATCGCTGGAATGTTGTACTTCGCTAACAACTCTAAAATACTTATTCCTTCGGCTTCACACATCCTCAAATGCTGAACAACGTAGGAGAGATTGGCAGGATTAGTCTGATTAGCAACAACGACAATACAAAAGCCTAGATAAAGAGGATTGTCATGCTCTCCGTCAAAATATCCTCTCTCAAAAGCCTCTAACATGGCCTCTGCCTGATTTTCCTCCAGAACAAT
>NZ_JASATW010000093.1:0-2201 GCF_030405905.1 Sphaerothrix gracilis Ecp01 | reverse complement strand
TAAACTTGGCCGTCTGGAAAAAGTCGCTCGTGCGCAACCCCTTGGGTTGCCACTACTCGCGCTTAATCGTGGAGAATATCGGAGTCGAACCGATGACCTCCTGAATGCAAATCAGGCGCTCTAGCCAGCTGAGCTAATTCCCCTTTCCTTAAAAACTCCGTCGGTCCTAATTAGAAGCAACCCCATGGGCTACCCTACCGTGGCAGTTTACAAAAGGCCGCTCAACCTCCAGAATTTCCAATAATTCAGTTTCAAAGAACTTCAACAGTAGTCTCAGGCAGACTCGAACTGCCGACCTCTACATTATCAGTGTAGCGCTCTAACCAGCTGAGCTATGAGACTGCATCATTTTAAATAACATACTAGCACAAACAACATCACTTAATCGTGATGGTAATACTAAAAAAACCTGGCCCGGTCGAGAAGTACTCCTTCTCTTACTTAAGTCTTGCCTTTCTGATGGGTGGCAAAAGAATTTTACTTAAAAACCTCTTGTGCACATATCTCTAGAAAGGAGGTGTTCCAGCCGCACCTTCCGGTACGGCTACCTTGTTACGACTTAGCCCTAGTTACCGATCTTGCCCTAGGCCGCTCCTTGCGGTGACGGACTTCAGGCACTCCCGGCTTCCATGGCTTGACGGGCGGTGTGTACAAGGCCCGGGAACGTATTCACCGGATCATGGCTGATATCCGATTACTAGCGATTCCAGCTTCACGAGGTCGGGTTGCAGACCTCGATCCGAACTGTGACCGGTTTTATAGATTCGCTCCTACTTGCGTAGTGGCTGCTCATTGTACCGGCCATTGTAGCACGTGTGTAGCCCAGGACGTAAGGGCCGTGATGATTTGACGTCATCCCCACCTTCCTCACGGTTTGCACCGGCAGTTCCGTTAGAGTCCCCATCTTGACATGCTGGCAACTAACGGTAGGGGTTGCGCTCGTTATAGGACTTAACCTGACACCTCACGGCACGAGCTGACGACAACCATGCAGCACCTTGAAGAGTGTCCGAAGAAAAGCCTATCTCTAAGCCTGTCACTCCCCATTTAAGCCCTGGTAAGGTTCCTCGCGTATCATCGAATTAAACCACATGCTCCACCGCTTGTGCGGGCCCCCGTCAATTCCTTTGAGTTTCATCGTTGCCGACGTACTCCCCAGGTGGGACACTTATCACTTTCGCTTGGCCACCGAGCTAATGCCCGACAGCTAGTGTCCATCGTTTACGGCGTGGACTACCGGGGTATCTAATCCCGTTCGCTCCCCACGCTTTCGTCCATCAGCGTCAGTATACAGTTAGTGACCTGCCTTCGCAATCGGTGTTCTATGTGATCTCTATGCATTTCACCGCTACACCACATATTCCAGCCACTTCACTGTAACTCAAGACCAGCAGTATCAAAGGCAATTTTACGGTTGAGCCGCAAACTTTCACCTCTGACTTACTGGCCCGCCTGCGGACCCTTTAAACCCAATGATTCCGGATAACGCTCGGACCCTCCGTATTACCGCGGCTGCTGGCACGGAGTTAGCCGGTCCTTATTCTTACGGTACCGTCATCAGGGCACACGTGCCCCTTATTCTTCCCGTATAAAAGCAGTTTACAACCCGTAGGGCCGTCTTCCTGCACGCGGCATGGCTGGATCAGTCTCTCGACCATTGTCCAATATTCCTCACTGCTGCCTCCCGTAGGAGTCTGGTCCGTGTCTCAGTACCAGTGTGGGGGATCCCCCTCTCAGGGCCCCTACCTATCGTAGCCATGGTGAGCCGTTACCTCACCATCTAGCTAATAGGACGCATAGCCATCTTTTGCCGATGAATCTCTAATTATCAATCGATGCCAATCGATAATACTACGGGGTATTAATCCGAATTTCTCCGGGCTATCCCCCTGCAAAAGGTAGGTTCTATACGCGTTACGCACCCGTGCGCCACTCGTCATCAGAAAAGCAAGCTTTTCTATGTTACCGTTCGACTTGCATGTGTTAGGCCTGCCGCTAGCGTTCATCCTGAGCCAGGATCAAACTCTTCATCGTAGATTCTTAAATTTGGTGAGATCACAATAGATTCTTTCAAATCCCTTATAACCACCAGCAAAACTAACGATCAAAAGCCCTCCCAACTCGGTCCAGGTTTTTTTAATATTTCCTTGACGGATGTTGTTTGTACTTACCAAGTTATAGCTCCCCCCGGCTAGGAAGGG
>NZ_JASATW010000092.1:0-2224 GCF_030405905.1 Sphaerothrix gracilis Ecp01 | reverse complement strand
CCAGCTCCAATGACGGCAATATCATAGCTCTCAATGCTTGTAGATGCAGTAGCTGTCATATGAGTAGATTTTAAGGATTGGAGTAGCTTTTTGAAGATGACGTGCTAAGGGACATAAGCAGCAAGCTACGAAATATCTTTAGTGAAAAGAACTGTAGTTTTACGGAATAGAGCAAGAATCCTATTCAAAAATTCTGTGAAACTACGGTGTACTGCTTATAAATAAGCGGTAAAAGAGTACTAATCCTCACAACCAATATTCCGCAGGTTGCTAAATAGTTAAGAAGATGGGTAGTAGCGCTCAACGAGCGGGCCGAGAAAGCGAATAATTCGACGGCGCTCATCGGTCAGACTGCTAATGTGTCTAGCTCGGTCAATTTGCACCAGATGAATGCCCTGAAACTTCTCCATAATCCATCTGAAAGTGGGCCAGCTTGCGCTCAGCTAGGGTGTAGACCATCAGGGTCAAAGCCATCACTAACGCTAAGGCTTCAACACGCTGAGCTTTCTTGACAAAGAGACTGCTGGTGAAGAAGAGCGGATCTTTGAGGAAGCGAAAGCCCCGCTCAACCTTCTGTTGGCCTTTGTACTCCTGCAGCAGCTTATCAGCCGGCCACTGCTGGCCATCGAGTTGATTGGTGGCCAGAATGAAGCGACTATGCTGATGCTGATAGCAGCGCTCGGCGGTCGGCTGCGGCTCTAGGGTGGCTTTGAGCCGATAGCCTAGGCAGGTGGTCGTGGCTTTAGTTTTTGCTTTGACGGGTTTGCCAGGAGCGCGTTTGGCTTTGACGCTTTCAACGCAGATGTTCGTAAGCTGATGGAGTACTAAGGTATCTTGGAAGCGCATCAGCGCCTCTAGGGCATCGGGCTTACAGGCAAAGACCTGCTGCTGCAGTTGCTTAAGATCGCCCTTGAGTCGTTTTTCCAGTTTGGCTAGCTCCGCTTGCCAGAGGGATTGCTCGGCTTTGCGGCTCTGGCTCTCGATGAGAATCCAACGTTGCTCAACCCCGCCGTAGTCAGCACGGCTCTCCCACATCTGGTAGTCCTTGAGCGAGCAGGGCACAGAGACAAGCTCATCGGTGTTGCTCTGAACCAGGGCTTGGGCAGCGCTGAGGGTCTGAGGCACCCTGGAGAGCCAGCCAAGCGAACTGACCTAACTGCTCATTGGTCAGTTCGACTAAGCCCAGTTCGTCCACGACGCCAGCGACTAGGCCGAGGTGATCTAAGTTCTCTATCTGCAAGGCGTTTTTCCGTTACTAAAGGGCTTTTTTTCAGCCTACGCCACCCCGTACTTCTTATTACCTGTCAACCTGCGGAATGTCGGTTTGATACTCTAGTTTGCGATTAGATTAGTCGCACATCACCTAAAGATTCTACTTTTCCTGTTGATTGACAGATGAGGATTAACGCGATTGCCTCTAATACATCCCATTGATGAATGGGCACTCTTTAGTTATCCCCCACTCGCTTGATTAGGTAAAGGCATTCTGAGGATTATGGGGGATTTTTTTGCTTTAGGATGACAGCGACAAGCATTGTTGAATTAAGAGATGCACCTATGAGGAACTGGAACATCGTTGAACTTGAGGTAGTGAAGTAACAATCGGGCAGAGTACTCAATTCTGACACTTAGGAGTTGCGCAGCTAAAACGGCTTAATTAGTAGATTATTCAAAATCGCAGCTTCGTCAGTTTTAGTCAATCCATTAATTTTGCAAGGTGCTCATCGTTGCCGGCAAACTGAGTATCCCAGCTTCAAATAGACCTGAAGTTTGTTCAGGAATAATCAATTCTACAACTTTGTTTTCTGTCCCAAAAATCTGTAGACGATAGCGACCGGGTTTCAACCCAGAGGCAGCAAATCGCCCCGCCCGATTCGTGAACAGCTCTATAACCGGCCAGTCAGGATCCGAGATGGAGATAAGTGTTCCTCTCTGTAGAGCAACTGGATCACCTTCAGCATCGACGACGACACCGCGAAGCAGGACGGTAGCTTCAGTTCCAACCCTGACAACAGTACCGCTGCGATAAGAGGGTAGAAGCGAATAGCTGCTGCGACCCAAATCGTAACCGAGAGGTAAGTCTGGGGCATCCAGGGATAATGGATTTAGGATATAGGACTGCACTGGAATGACAGCAGGCCCCATCCCATCAGCTCGGCCTTGTTCTCCTACTAGGCTTGGATTAACTCGAACTAGCTGACTAGCAGCTGTTCCCTGCCGGGTA
>NZ_JASATW010000091.1:0-2248 GCF_030405905.1 Sphaerothrix gracilis Ecp01 | reverse complement strand
AAGCCTAGTATATTTAATTCTAATTTCTTGTTTAAAAACTACAACTCTCAATCTCTGTAACACGTAGGGTATTTACCATACCTCTATCTTTAATTGGCATTGCAGCTAAACTAATTAACATATCACCTACTTCTAAATAGCCTTTTTTGCAAGCAATGGCATTTACATCTTCAATAGTTTCATCCGTACTTACATACTTATCATAATAGAAGGCTTTAACTCCCCAAAGAAGACTTAATTGAGAAAGAATTCTCTTGTTAGAAGTAAAAACTAAAATATGTGCTTGAGGTCTCCATGCAGAAATTTGAAAAGCTGTATAACCACTATTAGTAAGTGTTGAAATAGCTTTTGCATTGATCTCGTTAGCCATATTGGCAGCGTGATAACAAATAGATTTTGTTATGTAACGTTTTGTACGAATATGAGGAGGTGATTGTGGCACCTCTATTAATGGTGAATCTTCAACACTACGAATAATATTTGCCATTTGACGAATGACTTGTACAGGATACTGTCCTACAGATGTTTCACCAGAAAGCATTACAGCATCTGCACCATCCATAACCGAGTTAGCTACATCATTTACTTCTGCACGCGTTGGAGTTAAGCTGGTAATCATAGTCTCCATCATTTGCGTTGCAATAATTACCGGAATTCTGGCGCGCTTAGCCCTTAAGACCAATTGCTTCTGAATTAGCGGAACTTCCTCTGCAGGTATTTCTACTCCCAAATCACCACGTGCAACCATTAAACCATCACAATAGGCAACAATTTTGTCTATATTTTCTACAGCTTCAGGTTTTTCAATCTTAGCTATTATTGGAATTTTATAATTACTATGCTCTTTAATGAGTTCTTCTAGCTCCATTAAATCTTCAGCATGTCTTACAAAAGATAGTGCAATCCAATCTACTTCTTGTCCGATAGCAAAAATGGCATCTTCAATATCCTTTTCTGTTAACGCTGGTTGAGAAATGTTTGTATTAGGTAAATTAACTCCCTTTTTAGACTTCAATGGTCCTCCTTGAATTACCTTAGCTTTAACTTCTTTTTTACCATCAGTAGAAACAACTTCAAAAATTAATTTCCCATCATCTAACAGAATACGTTCACCTGGTTTGGCGTCTTGAGGAAACTTCTCATAAGTCATGTAAACACGCTCTTTTGTACCTTCAAATCGTTTTCCGGTAGCAAAAATTATTTCGTCACCTTCATCTACAATGACTTCACCTTTCATTGTACCTACTCTAAGTTTAGGCCCTTGTAAATCTCCTAATATTGCAGCATTATACCCAAACTCTTCATTGAGTTCGCGTATCATGTTTATACGTTCTTTTACATCATCGTAATTAGCATGCGAGAAATTAATTCGAAACACATTAGCTCCTTCATCAAGCATTGCTTTTAAGGTTTCCTTATTACTAGTTGCTGGGCCCAATGTGGCCACTATTTTGGTCTTTTTATTTGGCATTAATTCAAAAAATTAAATGATCTTTAGATTTTAATTTAGTCGGGTTAACCGTATAACTTGTTATAATCTGTGGTATATTTTGGAGCTTATTTAAAATAAGTTTTTCGTTAACATTCTGGATTTCATCAGAAATTTTAATAAAATAATCTACCTTCTTATACTCTGGAACAAGATTCAATGTTTTAATTACTTTTTCTTTAGTTTGAAACAAGCCTGTACTATACAAACTATCTTCTTCTTTTTTGCAAACATTTGAAACTAGATTCCAAGTAACGTATTGCGAAACATTATTCCACTCAAAAATACTGTACGAAGCTTTTAAATATTGCATATCTAAATCTTCTGTTTTTCGTTGTAATCTAAGGCCTAAACTTTGATTGAGTAAATAGGCTAAACGATAATCTTCTAACCCACAATGTATAGCAATGAGCTTGTAGGTATCGTCATAAAAATCATCAACCAAAAGTTTATGCAACGCCATACAATTATAACTTTAAAAGGTAAATATAGTACAATAATAGATTGTTAATGTCAACTTTTGGTTAATCTTAACCCTAAAAACCTACGAAAACGTTGTAGATTTTACTTTTCTATACGATCTCTATAAACTCTAAATTATATGAGCTTTGTGATTTGTTTCTGAAATGCAAAGAATGCGCGCTTGGATGCTTTTTCTTCTGCTTTTTTCTTAGAGGTTGCTCTAGCTTTAGATACTACTTTATCATTAATGCTGAGCCTTACAGAGAAGTGTTTTAACTCATCATTTCCGGTATCTTC
>NZ_JASATW010000090.1:0-2280 GCF_030405905.1 Sphaerothrix gracilis Ecp01 | reverse complement strand
CGCTCAGCTCGCTAGCGCTGAAATCGATTTGCTCGAAGAAGGCTATCCCAGGCAGTCCATCAGCAGCCAGTATCTCTCTACCTATCGACGGCTGATTCTAGAGGCAATCGAAGCCGGTAAGCTGACCCTGACTGAGCAAAATTCTTACCTGAAACACTGGCAAAAACTCGATGGCTCTGATTCTGGCACCAGCCGCGAGCACTATGCGCTCAAGCATCTCAAGTATGACCAGGCAACCTATCAAACACTTAGACAGTCCACCACCGCTAACAACAACCGCCGTCAAGACAGCTTGCAGGTCATTCCTTTGCAGCGCTATCTGGGTCAGGTTGTCAGTCTGCTAGAGGCTAAGGATGAACGTCTGCTAGCGATCGCCATCGCAGCCCTGACCGGACGCAGACACACAGAGGTGATTAGCAAGGGCAGCTTTGAACTGACTGCCTATCCCTACGCGCTCCACTTCAGCGGTCAGCAAAAGAAGGCACAGCCCCTCTCTTTCGATATCTTGACCCTGATTCCAGCCAAAGACTTACTGCCTGCTATCGAGCGCTTCCGCCAGCTCAAGGCGATCGCACCACTGGTCAATGCTGAAGCCGCTCATGATGATCCTCGCATCGATGCCCTCAATACTCGCATCAACCGTCAGGTCAGAAAGTATTTTCAACAGACAGAAATTGTCCCTGTGCCCGAAGGCTTCAAGACTGTCTCTATTCACCGGCTGCGCGGCATCTACGGCGCGATCGCTATTCACTTCTTCTGCCCCGAATGGCAGCATGAACATCGCTTCTTACAGCACTACCTGGGCCATGTCTTGGAAGGCAAAGTCACCCCCAACTCCAGGGCCACTGACCACTACTTTCACTACCGGCTAGCCAGACCAAATGGCGAGCTGATTCGAGCGCGGGGGGTCAAAATCGCCGCTAACGGTCTGCCGCCGCTACCTAGCGAAACACCCTCATCTCCAGAACCTTCACCACTTACTCAAACCACAATGCCTCCTGCAAGTACAACTCAGACTTCTCTCTACACCAGCGATGTCGATCGCCTGCACAAACTCGCCGCCCAGCTCGGTGAACATGGCAACAGTGCTGAGGCCCTACGCGCTGTGCTGGGCCAAGCTGAAGCTAACTGGAAGCAGCAACAGCAAACGCCTCAGCTTCAACCCGATGCCCTCGAAGCGATCGCTCATCAAGCTGCGACTCTCCGCTGGCTGACTACCGAGCTAGAAACCCTTAGAGCAGAAAACAAACAGCTCAAACAGCAGGTTGACTCTGGCGGTACAAATGAGCCTCACCGGGAGCTGACAAAGAAGATTGAACACCTGCAACAGCAGAATGCTCAGCTTCAGCAGCAGCTGCAGCAGTTCGATGCGATTCGACAGGCGTTCTTAGGCACCTCCACGCAAGCACCCCCGCAAACACAGGAAACACAGCAATCAGACGACAGCTCTACTCAGCCGACCCTGGAACCGCAGCCAGCTGAAACTAGAGCCAATAGTGCCAAAGATAGAGCTAAGGCTATCTTCAACGCCATCTCTCAATGGAACCAGCAGCATCCTGACGATACTTACGCCATCAATGCCGGACTCTTGGAACGCGAATTTGGCATCAACCGTAAAGCTGCTAAGACATTCATGGATGAGGAAAAAGAAGCCATTGAACAGCTCCATCAGATAGGAGGTGTTGACAATCCCTCCTATCACAACCGGGGTAAAGACTCGACTGAACAATTCGTGAAGTTCGTAGAGAAGGAGCAACCATAGGGCAATTGCTGATACAACCTGACAAAAAAACGCCAACTTGTTGAGTAGTTCATCGCCCAAGGCAACCAGCTACCAGGTCTCGATGCACTACCAACCAAGATCGCGGCTTAGTATCGCTCATCTTTCAAGAATGCTCAGTTGCCTGCCTCCTGCTCAGAGAGCATAAATAGGTTCTATAGATATAGAGAGGATTGCCCGAATTGATTAAGCCAGATCGTAGATGAAGTGCCCATATCTACTGCAAAATGCTGACGGTGTAGATCCAGTAAATTGAGCAGCTAAAAGTTTTTTCTGTACCACTCAGGTTGAAAACAATCACTTCAGTGCTTTCACTGATTGTAAACCAGCTATAGCAGCTGGTTTCCGTATCCCTGCTGAAGTGTTTCTTAAATTGGGTTTCTGTAGTTAGAGCAGCAGGGTTAAACTCAAATTTTCAACTCCTGAAACTGTATTTTTTAGGTAAAAACAACATGTTCTATCACCTAAAAAAGCGGGCATCATACATCAAGCATCAGCCT
>NZ_JASATW010000009.1:207497-241779 GCF_030405905.1 Sphaerothrix gracilis Ecp01 | reverse complement strand
TTGACACCACCAGCGGCAGCTATGATGCCACCTCTGACGGCGGCAACGGCGGGGATATTGACTTCAATACCAATCGCGGCGGCATCAGCGCCAGCGACCTTAGTTCATTCTCCGAGACCACAGGCACCACCGGCGGCGACATCACTCTCACGGTCAATGGCGAAGCCGGCTCCATCAACACCACGACAGGCACCTTATCGACGGGCACCCGTCTAGGCGCAGGCGGTGACATTGAGCTGTCAACCGTGGATGGCAACATCAGCACTGCCAGCTTGCTATCTAACTCCACCGGGGCTGAGGTTGGCGGCAATATTGATCTATCGGTCAGTCAAGACTTTGGCGATATAGACACCAGTAACGGCATCATCGACGCCAGCTCGGCGCTGCTCGATGCCGGTGATATCTCCCTCTCAGTGGCAGACGGCAACATTACCACCAGCAGCGCGATCGCCCGCGCTGGAGATGCCGGACTCGGCGGCAACATCACCTACAGCGGCAACGAGCCGACCAAGATTGACACGACAAATGCGGCCCCAGATGGCAGCCCTGCCGTCATCGATGTCAGCTCAGATTTGGGCAGCGGCGGCGACGTAGAGCTGTCGGCGGGCTTCGTAGTGGTCAGCAGCACTGATGCTAGCGGGGGGGCCGAAGGCGGCAACATTACCTACTTGGGCGACGAAGTAGATATTGCCGACGGCAGCACGATCGAGAGCAACGGCGGCACCCTGCAGTTTGGCACCTTTACCCTAAGTCAGGACATCGTGGTGGGCGCTACTTCTAGCCAAGGCGGCAGCTTCCTCGATATCGTCGATAGCGAAATTGCCTTCATCCAGGATGGCTTTGACACTATTGAGATTGGCCGCGCAGAAGGGACAGGCACGATCTACGTTGTCTCACCCAACTTCCCGGATCCGGTGATCTACCGGCAGCCCACCCAAGAGGGCCTGCCAGAGTAGCAATAGCTAGTCAGTGGTCGATCAGTGCTCAGCGAGTCTAACTTTAGGCTCGCTGATTGCTCAATAGGCGATCGCGCTCATTTCTCTCCCCACTTGAGAACAGACGCTGTAGAGTGGATCTAAAAATGTAATTCAGCTATGACTTTGAAATATTGGCTCAGCGGACTGGGCAGCGCTAGCCTACTGCTGTTGACTGGCCCGGCTCAGGCACTGCCCCCGGCTGAGGACATTCCAGAAGAGGTGATGCGCAACGAGATTATCCTAGAAGCGCGATCGCCGCTTAATGGCGAACCTCTGACCCTAGCTGAGTACGCTGAGCTACAGGCCGAGCTGGCTGAGCGGATAGAAAGTCCTACTCCTAGATCGGATCTGCGACAGGCGATCTTTTTGCTACAGCTACGGCGAGCCGCGAGGACGCTTTTACCCTTTGTGCCTATCCCCTGACAGCAGCCCATTTTGGCCCTTAGCAGGCAAACATTTTCTCAGGGAAAAGACGAAACCCCACTAAGTTTTGTTAATCTAATTCGCATATAACCATATTTGAGTACAAAGAGCTAAATCAGTGCTGGGCGATCGCGCCTGCTTGAGGCAGGCTGTGGGCCTATCCGCTTCTCAAGTTGCTTATTACTCCGTGCTGTCCCCAGCACCGAGGTCTAACGCAGTTTTATAAATTTTAGAGTTGGGTCAAAATCTATGGCGTTAACCGTTGCCCCCGAACAGATCGATCGGATTGTCTGGAATCAGCACCACGATCCGTTTGAGATTCTCGGTCCTCACATGATTCAGCAAGATGGTAAATCTGTCTGGGCCGTGCGGGCATATCTGCCTCAAGCCGACGAAGTTTGGCTAGTCTTTCCGGAGGCGCGTCAGGAATATCAGATGAAAACCTCGCATCACCCTCATTTCTTTGAGTGCGTGATTGAGACAGATGAACTGGCCAACTATCAGCTCCGCTACAAAGAAGGCGAACATGAGCGCTTCATCTATGACCCCTACGCCTTTAGAAGTCCTCAGATTACTGACTTTGATGTTCATCTCTTTGCCGAGGGCAATCATCATCGCATTTACGAAAAGCTGGGGGCACATCCCACTGAAATCAACGGCGTTCCCGGCGTGTATTTTGCTGTCTGGGCACCCAACGCTCGCAATGCTTCTGTTCTAGGCGATTTTAATCACTGGGATGGCCGTAAACATCAGATGCGGCGCACCGGCAATGGCATTTGGGAGCTGTTTATTCCAGAAGTGGGAGTAGGGGCTAGCTACAAGTATGAAATCAAAAATCCCGCCGGTCACATTTACGAAAAGTCTGATCCTTACGGCTTTCAGCAGGAAATTCGGCCCAAGACAGCCTCCATCGTAGCTGACTTAGACGGTTACGAATGGGATGATGAAGCTTGGCTAGAGCAGCGCCGCCACACCGACCCGCTGACCCAGCCTGTCTCTGTTTATGAGGTGCATCTCGGCTCCTGGCTGAATGGTTCCTCGGCTGAACCCGCTAAGCGTTCTGACGGTAGCACTGAACCCGTTGTCACCGTTGCCGATCTCAAACCAGGTGCTAGATTCCTCACCTACCGGGAGCTGGCCGATAAGCTAATTCCCTATGTCAAAGATTTAGGCTTCACCCATATTGAACTGCTGCCGATTGCCGAGCATCCCTTTGATGGCTCCTGGGGCTATCAGGTAACGGGCTACTACGCGGCCACTTCTCGCTACGGCAGTCCTCAAGACCTGATGTATTTCATCGATCAGTGTCACCAAAACGGCATTGGCGTGATTGTGGACTGGGTGCCGGGCCACTTCCCTAAAGACGGCCACGGCCTTGCCTTCTTTGACGGCACCCATCTCTATGAGTACGCCGACTCTCGCATTGGCGAGCACAAGGAATGGGGCACCTTGGTCTTCAACTACGGCAGACATGAGGTGCGCAACTTCTTGGTTGCCAATGCTCTCTTCTGGTTTGATAAGTATCACATTGATGGCATTCGGGTGGATGCGGTGGCCTCTATGCTCTACCGCGACTATCTGCGCGATCCGGGGCAGTGGGTGGCGAATGAATATGGCGGACGAGAGCATATTCAAGCTGCTGACTTTATTCGGCAGACGAATCATGTTGTCTTTAGCTACTATCCCGGCGTCCTGTCGATCGCGGAGGAGTCTACGTCCTGGCCGATGGTGTCTTGGCCTACTTATGTGGGCGGCTTAGGCTTTAACCTCAAGTGGAATATGGGCTGGATGCACGACATGCTGGATTATTTCCACATGGATCCCTGGTTCCGCCAGTTCCATCAGAACAACGTCACCTTTAGCATCTGGTACGCCTTCACCGAGAACTTTATGCTGGCGCTATCCCATGATGAGGTGGTGCACGGCAAGAGCAACATGATCGGCAAAATGCCGGGAGATGACTGGCAAAAGATCGCCAATCTGCGCTGCCTCTATACCTTCATGTTTATGCATCCCGGCAAGAAGACGCTGTTTATGGGCATGGAGTTTGCTCAGTGGCGGGAGTGGAATGTCTGGGGCGATTTGGAATGGCACCTGCTGCAGTACGAGCCGCACCAAAAGCTGAAGCACTTTATGAGTCAGCTCAATCAGTTCTACCGCAGCGAACCGGCGCTATACACGCAAGATTTTGCTCAGGAAGGCTTTGAGTGGATTGACTGCAGCGACAATCGCCACAGCGTTGTTTCCTTTATCCGCTGGGATAAGGACAGTGAAGACTTTATCGTCACAGTCTGCAACTTCACCCCCCAACCCCACAGCCACTACCGGGTCGGCGTCCCAGAAGCGGGTTTCTATCAGGAGATGTTTAACAGCGACTCCCGCGACTTTGGCGGCAGCAATATGGGTAATCTGGGCGGCAAGTGGAGCGAAGAATGGGCTTTCCATAATCGGCCCTATTCCATCGATCTGACCCTGCCGCCGCTGGGCGTTGTTGTCCTCAAGCTAGACCGAGATAAAACTACTCAGGCCGCTCAGGCTTAAATTAGTCAAAAGCCTTCATGGAGAGGATTTGAGTCTCTATGAAGGCTGGCATTTTACATGGCAGTGACGTAGCTACCTAGCGCCCAGACCAGGGTGAGCAAAATAGCTGTCTTGAATATGGCTCCAAAGGTAATCTCGACAAATTCAAACGCTTTATGGGTCGTCATGGCGATCGCCTCCTCTGTGTAAACCTATGCATCGCGTCTAAAGCATAAGCGATCCTTATTTCTAATATACCGAACTCGGATAGGCGCTGCAGGGGGTGATTTCCCTATTTTTCTCGCCTTCTAACCCAGGAACCGGTTTCTGGTAGGGACCGGTTTCTGGTACTGTTAGCGTCATTCACTTCATACCTAGTGCAGAAACCGGTCCCTAGCCCGGCTCTAGTTCTTACCCGCAATACCCCTATACTGAACGGTTTTGGCGATACCTCTGCTAAAACTGAAGGGATGCCGTTTTGAGACTGCTGATGACCCGTGATGAACTGCTGCGCCTGATTGACCAAGCGGCTGAGGAAGGTTGGAAGAGGCTGGATCTGTCAGGGCAGGAGCTGACTGAGCTGCCACCGGAGATTGGGCGACTGACACAGCTTGAAACGTTGATTTTGGGTAAGCGTAAGCGGCGATGGAGCGAGTTTGTGGGGAATCAGCTCAAGACACTGCCAGCAGAGATTGGCAAGCTGACGCGGCTCAAGACTTTGCTGGTGGAGGGGAATCAGCTTGAGGCGCTGCCAGCCGAGATTAGGCAGCTTGGGCAGTTACGGATTTTGATGCTGAGTGAGAATCAGCTCAGCACTTTGCCAACCGAGATTGAGCAGCTTGCGAATCTACGAGTACTTATTTGTGACGAAAATAAGTTCACGGCCATCCCTGGTGAAGTCGCTCAACTTCGGCAGCTCAAAACGCTTCGCTTTTATGACAACTCTTTAGAGAATGTCTTTGCTCAGATCGGGCAGCTCCCGGCGCTGCGATCGCTCGACCTTGGCTCAAACCAACTGAGTAGCCTGCCGCCCGAAATTGGCCAGCTCCCGGCGTTGCGATCGCTCGACCTTGGCTCAAACCAACTGAGTAGCCTGCCGCCTGAAATTGGCCAGCTCCCGGCGCTGCGATCGCTCGACCTCCGCTTTAACCAACTGAGCAGCCTGCCGCCTGAAATTGGCCAGCTCCCGGCGCTGCGATCGCTCGACCTCCGCTTTAACCAACTGAGCAGCCTGCCGCCTGAAATTGGCCAGCTCCCGGCGCTGCGATCGCTCGACCTCCGCTTTAACCAACTGAGCAGCCTGCCGCCTGAAATTGGCCAGCTCCCGGCGCTGCGATCGCTCGACCTCATCAATAACCAACTGAGCAGCCTGCCGCCTGAAATTGGCCAGCTCCCGGCGCTGCAATCGCTCAACCTCAGCAATAACCAACTGAGCAGCCTGCCGCCCGAAATTGTCCAGCTCCCGGCGCTGCAATCGCTCAACCTCAGCAATAACCAACTGAGCAGCCTGCCGCCTGAGATTGTCCAACTCACGAACCTGCGATCGCTCAACCTCTGGAATAACCAACTGAGCAGCCTGCCGCCTGAGATTGTCCAACTCACGAACCTGCGATCGCTCGACCTCAGCCATAACCAACTGAGCAGCCTGCCGCCTGAGATTGTCCAACTCACGAACCTGCGATCGCTCTACCTCAGCCATAACCAACTGAGCAGCCTGCCGCCTGAGATTGTCCAACTCACGAACCTGCGATCGCTCGACCTCCGTTCTAACCGACTGAGCAGCCTGCCACTGGAAATTAGGCAGCTTTCCAAACTGGAAAAACTGGACTTGCGAGGCAATCCGATTCCTATTCCGCCTGAGATTTTAGGGCCAAAAGAACTCTACGAAGATCCAGGTGATCTCACCGAAATTCTTGACTTTTACTTTCAGACCCTCGACCCGGATGAAAGTGAACCGCTTTACGAAGCCAAATTTCTCATTGTGGGTGAGGGTGGGGCAGGCAAGACGACCCTCGCCAAAAAGATTGAAAATGCAGACTACGAACTCCAACCGGAAGAAAAATCGACCGAGGGCATCGACGTTATCCGCTGGAACTTCGACCATCCCAATGGCGAAACCTTCCGCGTCAACATTTGGGACTTTGGCGGCCAAGAGATCTACCACGCTACCCACCAGTTTTTCCTTACTAAACGCTCCCTCTACGCCGTTGTCGTTGACACCCGCCAAGACAACACCGACCTCTACTACTGGCTAAACGTCGTTGAACTCCTCAGCGACAACAGCCCCGTCTTCATCATCAAGAATGAAAAGCAAGACCGCACCTGCCAGGTGAACGAGCGCCAACTGCGAGGCGAGTTTGGCAATCTGAAAGAGACTCTACCGACAAATCTTAAAGGCGATCGCGGCCTCGACGAGATTAAAGCCAAAATTCAGCAATACATCATCGCCCTGCCCCACGTCGGCACCCCTTTGCCCAAGATCTGGGTGCGCGTCCGCGCCTGCCTAGAAAATTACGCTCGAAGCTGCAACTACATCTCCATTGAAAAATACTTTGAGCTGTGTGAGCAAAACCAGTTTAGCGATCAGACACAAATGCTCAATCTCAGCCGGTATCTGCATGATCTCGGCGTCTGCCTCCACTTCCACGAAGACCCCATTCTCAAAAGAATCGTCATTCTCAAGCCGGAATGGGGCACCACCGCAGTCTACAAAGCCCTCGACACCGCTGAGGTAAAAGAAAATATGGGCCGCTTCAGCCGCGCCCAGCTCAACACCATCTGGAGTGACAGCGAATACGCCAATATGCAGGACGAGCTGTTGCAGCTTATGGTGAACTTCAAGCTCTGCTACCCAATCCCCGGCAGCGATTGTGAATACATTGCCCCTCAGCTCCTCGATATTGAGCAGCCCGTCTACGACTGGGACGACAGCAACAATCTACTGCTGCGCTATCACTATGACTTTATGCCCAAGGGCATTCTGAC
The DNA here is from genome assembly GCF_030405905.1 of Sphaerothrix gracilis Ecp01. NCBI lineage: Bacteria > Bacillati > Cyanobacteriota > Cyanophyceae > Nodosilineales > Nodosilineaceae > Sphaerothrix > Sphaerothrix gracilis. The sequence goes on along the minus strand of NZ_JASATW010000009.1, from coordinate 234,874 downwards.
CCGCTTCATTGTGGAAATGCATCGCTTCATTGAGCATCAGAAGCTGGTCTGGAAAGACGGGGTTGTGCTCAACAACGGCTCCGCCCGCGCCGAGGTTATCGAGTACTACCACAAAGGCGAAATCCACATCCGCACCAGTGGCACCCACTGCCGCGACTTTCTCACAGTCGTCAGCTTCAAACTCGACGAAATTAACACCTCCTACGAGCGTTTGAAAGATAAGTGTAAGAAGCTAATTCCCTGTAATTGCTCTAGTTGCGGCGGTTGCCAGTCACCATATTTTTACTCAAGAGAAGTATTAAACAAATTCATCGTTGATCGACAGCCAGAAATTCAGTGTCCGAAAAGTTATTCAATGGTCAACGTGCAGGGACTAGTTGATGATTTGGCATACTCTTTTCTTAGTGAACGCTTGTACTTACGCCCTGGTACAAGCTGGGTTAGAGCTATTTCAAATGCAAGTATTCAACTCGAAAATCAAGTAAAATCCTGGCCTACCCAAACCGAAAAAACTATGAAGACTCCCAAAGTATTCATCAGTTATGCTCACGAGGATGAGGAATTCAAAGAAAAGCTAGATAAAATGTTGGCAGGTATGAAGCGGCGCAACGTCATTGAAACTTGGCAAGATCGTCTGATTGTGCCGGGAGATGACTGGTATGACTCTATTCAAGCCGCAATGAACGAAGCAGATATCGCCTTACTACTCATTAGCGCTGACTTCATTGAGTCTGGTTTCATCAACGAGGAGGAAGTTCCTAGGCTGCTCGATCGCCGCCAATCGGAAGGGATGCGAGTTATTCCCATCATTGTGCGCCCCTGCATGTGGACAAGTGAACCTATTCTCAAAAAGCTAAACGCTTTGCCCAAGGACGGCAAACCAGTCATTACCTTTTCTCAAGACAATGGCGATCGCGATCAGGCTTGGACTGACATTGCCAAAGCGATCGAAAAGCTAGCGAAAGACCTGCAAGCGTTCACCCCAGGGACCGGTTTCTGAGGCTGCCAGCGTCATTCACCTCATACCCAGTGTAGAAACCGGTCCCTAGAGCGCCTAGCTCAGAGGGCGATAGCGCAGCAGGTAGCTAAACACCTCGCCCTGCTCCGGCGTCAGCAAAATGCCCGACTCCGGAATCGTCAGCAGATTATTCCACAAGCCCTGATCGGCGTAGTTCAGCACGTGCAAGACCTTGATCGCCTCGCGTACCCCTTCTGGCGACCCCATAATCAGGTGGCGCAGGCGCTCTCGCTCCGGCTGGGCGCGGGACACGTTTAGACGCAGGGGTTCTGTGTCTCCCAGATTGGTGAAATCCGGGAGATTCGGGTTGATATAAAACAGCATTTTGGGACTCCTCCTTCAAGAAGTGGGGTAGGAAATCCCAAAAATTTAGCCGCCCCAGACATAGCAGTTCGGGACGGCTATAGGTAAAATTACCTCAGCCTCCGAGACAGCCGAATCCTGTCGAAGGGGTCAGGTGTCGGGAGATTGTTGGTAGCAACTCTCGGCACCGCACGACCAAATTTTTGGGGTGATAGTCAAGCTGCACACATACAGCTATTGCTCCAAAATCTATCCCATCTGGCGACTGAGCGCAAGTTAAGTTTGTTGTTCCAAATATCCCAAGCTGACGCTGCAACACACCTTACAGTCAAGCACTTCCAGCACTTCCTACAAAATCAGGACTTATCAAGAGTACCAACCTAATTTAAAACGCTTGCCGGCTTAGTTCACTTGTACTAAGCTGAATTTCATCTACTTTGGCGTGCATCTTTTCAGATTTTTCTGATAAAGCCTTCACTGACCTGAATACAGTGTTTGCAGATATACCTAGAGTAGCTATATGACTTCTCTCGATCGCTTCAAAGCGAATCTAACGAATACCCAGGGTAGCAAATGCGACTCCGACGAAGCAGTCAAAGAATTTGAGAAAAGATTTGAAGATGCAGCAGATAAGGCAGATCAACAATTAGAAGACAAACAAAAGCGAGAGCAAAAGAAGTTTATGCAATAGCTTGTTAAAGTATGACTCGCAAATAGTCTTGTGCATCTACCTATCTCCTTCTGTAGATAGAATAGTTCCGAACAGTTCCGAAAAAGCAAGAAATATTTTTTTGATTGCTGCCAAATTTTCCTGATGCTCAAATTTATCTTCGTATAAACAATTGAACTTAATAAACTAAGCTGTCTTGAAGCTTATGACTCCCGAAGAACGACTCAAGCAAAGTGCGAAGCAGTTGATTCAACAGGGGTGCTCACTAGATGAGGCGGTTATACAAGCCTCACAGGGATCGAGTCTAGCGAATAAAGCTGATAAGTTACGAGAAATTAAGTTACAGATTGAGTGGGAAATGAAATTTGGTAGGTGAAGTTGATTATTCAATAGAGACATGCTGATAATTCGGTAACCTTTCTATTAAATAGTCAATATGTTCTCTTAACTGACTAATGCCGCTGTTTGGTAAATGGCCAGGAATGAAACTTTTCAATTCTTCAAATGCAGCTATGTATAGCTCATCGGCTAATACTATTGGTGTAGTGGGATTGAGCAGAATATTATTTCTACCCCAAGTCAAGCAGTGGCTTAGTCTTTCTAAAAATTGATCGATTGAAAAATAAAAGGCTTCTACTTGACGAGATGAAGCAGTTTCTTTGATATCTGAAAAAGCATCTAGAGCGCTCTGTCCTAAAACTTGAGCAATATTTTGCGATCGCTGCTCATCTAACCAACAAACGACAATCTTGCCGTCCTCAAGCTCTGTTTGAAACCGCCTAAACATTTCAATTTGTTGCTGTAAACAGGCTTTAGAACGAGCTATTCGCAAGTCCTTTATCTGCGATATATCCAAATCTTGTAGCCTTCCTTCTAGTGCAGCAATAGCCTCGCAAAGCATCTGATTAGCATCATTTGCAAGCACTTTCAGCTCACAGTTCATCTCCGTTAAAGAGCGAATCTTGCCTTTGAATAGACTAAGTTCGGCTTCTTGGATATTAGAAAGATAGCCAGCTTGATGTAGTTCCTCTAATGCTGTTAAACGAGAGTTGATAAGCTCTATAAGTTGAGGCTCAATTACTAAGGCTGACAACAGTTCTTCTTCAGACAATTTTTCAGGTTGCTTTAGAGATTTATGGGCTTCTTTTCCCTGAAGCGTTTGTAGTGCTTGTACAATGGCTCGAATATCATCAACGCTAGGACCGTAGCGATCGCCAATATAAAAGTTGCCCTGGCTTGCATTGGTGTTGTACTTACCTGACTGTGAAACAGTTTGCAACATAGGATAACTGAGTGCCTGTCTCAAAAACTCTAGATCTTCAACCGTAGAGGTTCTGGTTCTAACCCTTTCTAAAATTTCACTCAGGTTATCCGGTACTGCCATGCTCAATATTACGATTGAGGAACTTTTAAACTGTTTCGTTAAGACAGAACCGCTTTCTAAGTTCGATACTATCTGCCTTGACTGATTCTAACCCTGGACAGCTAAACCGAAGACTATCCCATTTCTTACAGAGATTTGTTTTCTCTTCAGAATATAGAAGCAAATCAGTAGAGTGCAGGTGATTATGATCACCAAGCCGATATGTAAACCTCACTAATGAAAGCTAACAGCATTACTACGGCCTCAAATCTATGAAGCACCCAAAGCAACGGTTTCAGAGCTTTGAAGAGTATCTGTCTTATGATGACGGGACAGAGAAGCTATACGAGCTTTTTAATGGAGAATTAGTCGAAGTGCCGCCTGAATCTGGCTGGAATGTCGAGATTGCCAATCTGCTGTTTGCGGCTTTGCTCCCGATTGTCGGTCATCGCCGTGTCAGAGGACACGGCTTAGAGCTGGAAGTGCGAGGAGAGCCAAGGAACCGCTATCCAGATTTGACTGTGATTCGAGAAGAACATATTGAGCAATTGCGGCAGCGCAATACGATTCGGATGTCGATGGCTCCGCCAGTGCTAGTCGTGGAAATTGTCAGTCCGGGCGAGGTGCAGCGGAACCGGGACTATGTGGCGAAGCGAATGCAGTATCAGGATCTAGGCGTGCCGGAATATTGGATTGTCGATCCGCAGGAAGCGGCGATTTTAGTTTTAGAGCTGAGAGAGGGTTGCTATGCGGAAGCCAAAACGCTGAGGGGAGAGGACAGATTGCAATCTTCTCAGTTGGGTAGCTTGAACTTGACGGCTGCTGAAGTATTTGCGGCTGCGAAGTCAGCAGAATAGTACTTTTGCTAAGATAGGCTACTGTCAAGCCAGAGCTTTGCAAATCACACACTACTTGAAACAAGTCGATAGTAAGGAAAAGAGCTTGCGAACATTTATCTCTTCCAACCTCTGTTTTTCCCACCACGCCTGATCATGGGAAAGTTCATACTCCAAATTTCTTTTGAGTTCCTCTTTATCAATTTTATCGCCAATCCAGGAGCCAAAGAAAGACATGGTATCTGCAAGAAGCTGTTTCTGCCAATCTTGCTGTATGCTGGCTTTCATAACTCCTCTAAGACCACTTACATAAGCATTCAGGGCTGCATTATCTAACGTCATGGTTTGTACGATGCCCCATGGAAGATGACCTGTTGGAGCATCTTTAAGAGAATAGATAGCCCCACCAGCAGAGATCCAATTTCCTTGAGTACGCCAGCCTACGCGATCGCCAAAGACTTGTGGATCTTTAGCAGACTCCTTGCAAATTTGTAGCTGTACACTGAAGCCAAAATGTGAGTTGCTGTATTGCAACCATAAATCATCAATGATTTTCAAAACCTGACAAGGAAAGCCTTGAACCTGTTCATCGCTAAGCCAAGAATTCTCTCCAGCTTGAACCGCCTTCAAAATAATTCTTCTCGTTGCATCATTAGCCTTTTTCCAGCTACCACCTGCCAAAAAGCTTCTCAAGGAGACATAGTCTTTCCGAGATAATTCTTTAGGTAAGGGAGGTACAAAATCTTGAATGTATTTAACCAGGTTTTCGATATCTTCATCATTTTGAGTGACATCGTTCCAATTCGCGTAATTGCGATCGCCAATATGAATATTTTGTCCTTGCTCAATATAAATATTGTATTTACTGTTTAGCTGTTGAAAAACCTGATTGTGTTGCTCCTGCAGTAGCTGACGCAGTGCAGCAATATCCTCGTTCGTGTATTCTTTTGCCTCAATCCTATTCAAGATTTCCTCTATTTTAGAAAAGCTCACAGTCCTACTCCTCTAGCTTCTGCTGAATCGCCTCAATTAACTCAGCAAAACCAGACTCACTATGAATCTGAGCCGTGAGCGAATTCATATCCTTGAGAATATTTGTTAGCCTCGGTAGATACTGGCGAATCTCATTGTAGAGATCAATATCCTCCCGAAAACCCTCCAAATTAGCAGCCGAAACGCTACGAATCTGCTGATCTAGCTCCTGAATCTCTCGCTCCCAATACTGCACATACTGAATCCGATCAATCGGTTTATAGATTCTGGCATCCTCCAGTACCACCGGAAAGATCCGCTCATAAAACTGCTCATTCTTAGCAATTTGCAGCAGCTCAAACATGCAGTTCTCAGACTTGAGATACTTCTCACTAATCACCGCCACCACACACTTACCGCGCCCTATCCGCTCCATAAACGCTTTAATACGACCTTTAAAGCCCAAGTGCTTCTTGTCGCGGACTAGCGAAATCTCTTCAGCCACCAGCGCCTGCTCAATCTGGTTTGCCATCTCCTCACTTTTGCCACCCCAAGCATAGGAAATGAACACTTCTTTTTGACCATCGCTGTCAGCGGGAGGCTGGTGCTGCGCTGCGGGCGATCGCTTCAGCCTTTCCGGTCGCGCTTTGTGAGTATCCTCATCATCCCAGCTAGGAGAGCTAGCACCGTGATACGTATCGCCAATTTGTAAACCAGTTGCAGAACCCACATTGAGATTGTATTTGCCCTGCTGCGTTACCCGCTGCACCGTATTGTGATTGTCAACCATGTTGCCATCTCCGGTAATGATGGTACTTCCTTGCGCATCGCCGCCAATGGCCACCGAGCGATCGCCTGCCGCCTCAATCTGCGTATTGTTGATTACCTGACGGTTAAACTCACCCGGTTCAGATTCAATCTCTGGTTTTGCAGCAAACGGCAGTTCTTTGGGCTCCTTCTCGCCGCCCGCATAGTAGGCCAGTTCAAAGTTATCCGCTTGGTCAAAGTTTAAAATTGGGTGCTGGCGATCGCCCGTTCGACGCGGCACGACCTCACGGGCATAAAGCGCTAAATCTGCCACTTGCACATAGCCATCTAGCTTCGATGCACCTTTCCCAGCCAGCGCTTCGATCAAAGCCAGCGTAAAGGCGCTGTAGGGTCGTCCCGCCAGAGACTTTTCATCCGCGCGAGACGACGCAATCATCACCCGCCCTTGTCCCTTAGCAAAAATTGCCTGTGCCTCTGGGGGTAGGGGTGCTTTTTCCGCTTCATACCGCAAATCAGCCGCCTCTCCCAAACCGTCCGCATGACAGCAATCCAGCAACAATAATAGTTTCTTTGCCGGAATTGCCTGTAGCTTCTTCGTCAGTTCTATACCACTAATCGCCGTTTTGTAGAGTTTGCTGGGGTCGTAGCCAAACGGCATTAGGTAGTAGGCTTCCCCCATCGGGCTGTTGACCTGATAGCCATGCCCAGAAAAATAAATGATTACCGTCGAGTTACTCGTGGTTGACCGCGCTAGCTGATCCAACGCAGCTAAAATATCCTCTCGCTTTGCTTCTGCCTGAGTTAGAGTACGCACCTGCTCCGATGGGTATGCGCAACGTTCTGGATCCTTGAGGATGTTTGCCAGAGCGATCGCATCATCAACCGTATTGGGCAAGTCTCCACCCACGCCGATGACACAGGCATGACCTTGGATAAAGCGTTGGCTCATATCAGGTAGTGATAGCGATGAGGTATTTTCATCCCCATCTTAGAAACGAAATCTGTATGGACCAGTATTTTTAATATTTCTGATATCTCAAGATTGCTTAGCCCGCTGATAATGCAGCGTCACCAGACCCAAAGCGCCAGGAATTGCCGACACTAGCTCAAGCTCGATTTCAGGCACGGACTGATAGAGAGAAATGCCCGTGCCCAAAATTCTGGGCACTAGGGTAACGACATATTCATCCACTAAATTCTGCTGCATGAAAGCCGAGGCCAGCCAGCCACCCCCCACCAGCCAAACCCGCTGATAGGGCTCAGTCGCAGCCAGCAGCGCCGACATGCTTTGGCAAAACCTAATATCAGCCCGTGGCGCTGTGCGATCGCGCTGCGTTAGCACATAGGTAGGCTTGCCAGGGTAAGGCCAATCACCAAAACCCAGCACCTGCTCATAGGTGGCCGCGCCCATGACCAAAGCATCCACCGAAGCGTAAAACTCAGCATAGCCCTGATCTGCCTCACTCTCAGGCACAGGCAGCCAGTCGATGCTGCCATCGGCCTTGGCGATGTAGCCATCTAGGCTGGTGGCAATGTAGAGAATAAAGGTGGTCATGCCGAATTGAGGGAAAGGGCCCGTTGGGGTGGGTTTAGCTGATTTTTTTCTAGCAGGCAGTAGAGCTACTTTCAAGACCCACCCGTACGGTGAGGAGAGTTGCCGGCAAAATTTATTGCTCTATCAGGCCCCATATTTGGCGATCGCGCTGGCTGAAAGTGGGATCAATCTCCATAGCCTGCTGAAAATAGCGATCGGCCTTAGCCTGATTACCCAACTGCTGCTCTACCAGTCCTGCCCGGTAGGCAATCACCGCATCGCGGGTTCCTAGCGCGATCGCCTCCTGCAGAGCGGTTTGGGCCTCCGACCAGCGATCGCTTCGCATTAGCGCCCAGGCATAGGTGTTCAGAGTTTCAGCATCTTGCCGGATCTCAAGCTCGGCCTCCATCAGATCTAGCGCCTCGGCCAAATCTTCTTGATCGCCGCGAGCCAAGAGAAGCTGGGCCAGTTCGCGCCGATGCCCAAACGTGGTCAAGTCCTGATGCAACCGAAACGCCATTTCGGCCTGCTGCCAAAGCTCGGCGGCGGCGGCCTCATCCCCCTGGAGCTGTTTCACTTGGGCAAGTCCCTGCAGGGCGGCGTGATCTAACGTGTTGGCAGCGTTTTGGTTGATCAGAATTTTGTTATATCGGTTAGCTGCGGCCCGGTAGTGACCCTGGCGCGTTTCTAACTGAGCGAGCTGAATCGTGGCTAAAGCGTAGTCGGGCACAAGCCGCAGGGCCTCCCGGTAGAGCGCTTCTGCCTGCTCTGATTCACCGCGACTGGCGTAAAATCGGCCCATCAGGGTGCGCACCCAGGCTGAACTGCCTATCTGGTTGGGTTCTTCTAGCGCCAGCGCCCGCTTAAAGTCTTTCAGCGCGGCGGCATCCTCTCCCTGAGCCACGTTGGCTAAAGCTCTCAGGGCATAGGTTCCGAGGGTAGGCAACTGCCCGACTAGGCGATCGGCAACGGTGAACGCCTCAGTGACCTGACCTTTCCCCAGATAGGCCGTGACCAGCAGCGCCTGAGCTTCTTCGTCTGTCGGATTCGTCTCTAACACCTGCTGGGTCAGCTTGATTGAGCCGTCAAAGTCATGTTGGGCTTCAGCAACTTTAGCTAGGGCTAACAGCGCTCCGGCATTGTTGAAAGGCAGATTTGCCAGCGATCGCTTGGCGGCCTGCTCGGCCAGCAGATACCAGTTAGACTCCCCCGTAGCTCTGGCGAGCTTGAGATAAGTACCGGCGATCGCGGCCTGATTCAGTCCGTCTGTGGGACTCTGCTGAATGCGCTGCTGATAAAAGGCTAGCTCCTGTTCTAGTGACTCAACTGCATCTTTTTGGCTGACCTGGTTAAACGGATAGCGATAGGGCTGTTCACGGCCTGAAAAGCCAGAAAAAGTAATGAAAGCTGTGCCGATTAGCAGCCCGGTGACAGGCAGAAATAGCCGCAGAGATTTGAAATTGGGCTGCGAAAGATTAGGAAAAGGGAGAGCTTGTTTCATTTTGAGTTGAGAAACAAAAGGCAAGCGAGAGAGTTGAAGTAGGTTAGGTGAAATCTCATGGAATTCAATTTCACCTAACCTACTAAATTCCACGAATCAGGCTAGGGCAATGCTAATTAGGCAAAGCCAGGTAGGGGAAGGTTGGCTCTAGCGGATCGTGGCCTTGAGCCGGATTGCCGGGAGTGCCTTCATAGGAGACGTTATCGGAAGTAATCGCCCCGTTAGTTAGCACGCTGAGGGTAATATCCACCACGTCATCTTTCAGCATTCGTCCGCGAATCGGACTGCCTTGAGCATTGAGGGCATTGGCATAGCCGCTCGGCCCGGTGGTATCAATCCGCATGACATCGGGCAGGAAAGCTCCCAATAGGGCATTGGTGCGGGCCTGATCGTTACCGATCGCCATCAGCGTCCGGCTAGCCTCTGCAATAATTGGAGCGGCAATGCGAGCAGCGGGCTGTTGTCCCTTGAGCGCAGCTGCCTCAAAGTCGGGACCAACGCTGTTGAGCGCATTGAGCAGGGCATTGGTGAATAGTAAGCCCTCATTGATAGCCGGTCGGGCTAGGCGCTCAAGCTGGATGAAGCCATCGGCCTGGCCTTCATCATTGCGACCGTCATTGTCTCGGCCCCGGCCTTCATCTTCTTCATCGTCCTCCTCATCTTTTAGGGCGGCTTTGGTGAAGGCGGCCGCATCGACATCGTCACCCGGCACTGAAATAGTTGTCCAAACATCAAACGTATCGGCCTGGGTGTTGCCCTGCAGCAACTGTTTGGGCACCCGCAGCACAATCGTATTGACGTTGTAACCAGCCGCAAAGTCAACTGCCTCACCGGGCGGACGAAAACCGACAGCAGGGCCAATCCCCAACGCCCCAGCCCGGACGCGGAAATACTGCTCTACGTCAAAGAAGAAGGGATCTTCTCGCAGTCCGGCAAAGACGCTGGCCTGACCACCGCCGAGATTGACCTGACGGATATTGGGCGTGGGGTCTGTGAGGGCAGTGGTGGTGGTTCTGGCAGTGCGCTGGCGACCATTACCAATGGTCGTAATGGTGACATCTTGCTCTTGGTTGCGCTTGGGCGGGCCGAACTCAAACCGGAGGGTGATATCGGCTTTGCCAGTGGGGGTGCTGTCCTTATCGGCGACGCGGGTGATATTAAATTCGTAGCGAGCATTGGTGCTGAAATAGTATTGCTGCCGCGCTAGCGATCGCGGATTGGTGTTCATCACCAGAATCAAATCATTGGTTGAAGCTTGGGGATTGAGGTCGCCTTCCCGGAAAACGTATAGATCCGTTAGATTAAGAGCCCGGCCTTTGAGGTCAATTTCGCCGTCGTCGTGGTCAGAAGCCTGCAGGTAATGGGCAGTGCCGCCGAGGGCCAGGGCAGTACTGAGAGCGATCGCACCAAAGCGCAATAGGGTCTGACGCGAGAGATGCTGCAGTCGATTAGCTACTCGTTTTTGCTGAGGCATAGCTCAGGTTCTCCTAAGAAAGAGAGGACAGATGAGATAGCGAAGCTAGTAAGCGATCGCCAAAACACACAACGGCTGAGCGATCAAAAGGCACAGGTTTCGTTGACACAAGACACCTGCCCTGCTCCAAGAAACGACCCTACTTTTCAGCCGTCTAGTGAGAGGTACGCAGCCTGCTTGGCTCTGGATTCATCTGCGATACAAAACTTTTACTATCCGATTAGGGGAAAATACTGCCTATTCGCCCTCCTCTGGCTGACTCTGGCGCTGCAAAATTACCATGTTGTTGCCCACCACCGGATTGCGGGCCAAGTGCTTGCCGGCATCATCTGTGAGCCACAGTCGGTCGAAGGCCAGCGGCTGTACCGCTGCTAGAATGCCGTTAGCCACTTGATCTTGGCGATCGCGGCTGAGCTGATACCAGGCTGGCCCCAGCTTGACCGCCAGTTCACTCTGACGAAAATCGGCCTGCACAGACTGAACTAGCCCTTCAGCATACTGCTGGGTAATTTCAGCGACCTGATCTTGAATTTCAGCAATGCGCTCTTGCTCTGGCGGCAACACGGGCTCAGGTTCCACAACGGTGACTTCGGGCACCTCTGAGGGCAGGACAACCAAGGGCTGGCTGGGGGGCAACACAGGTTCTGGCGTCAGCAGCGAGGCGATGAAGGTCAGCAAGAGCGCGGCTGCTCCTAGCAAAATGGCGCTTAGTATCCCATCTGAAAGGCGAGGCTGCCAGCTGGCGGGCAAACGCGATCGCACCAATGCTAAGAATCCTTGCCACAGCGTCTTAGCCTGCTGCCAGCGGCTCTTTTTAGACGTCGCTTCTGGGGCTGAAGTCGCGGCTAAGCCCTCGGTAGATTTGAGCGCGGTCTCTTCAGAGCTAAGCTTATCGTCTTCTATCTCAGCGGCGCTGGGCTGGGCGCTTTCAGGCGGGCTTGCGGCAGAGACAGGCTGCGGTTCTTGCGGCGTGGTTTCGTCAGGCATGGGCTTGAATCAACTTTATGCCACCTCATCTTCCGAGGTTTAGGGGGCATCCGACAACCCGCAGAGCCAACGGGGGGTTGCTAAGCATTTTTGCAAAGCGATAAAGCTCGGTTCTGCGGCCCTCTATAATGTCCCACATTGATTATGGTAAGCCCTACAGCTTAATCAAAGTCTATGCCAGAAATGAAAACCTGCCCGGTTTGCGGCGTCAAAATTTTAACGGGTGTCATCGGCGGCGATCGCGTGATGTTCTCCGCTGGGCCACCGGGCGATCGCGCTAAACTCTGGGCCAGGGTCTGTCAGTACAACAAGAAGCCGGGCTGCCTAAATCCCGACGGTGGCGGCCAAAAAATTCAGACCAGCGATTACTATAAACCCTTGGCTCCGCCAGAGTAGTTGCTTAGCCTATCTACTGGGCCAAAAAGCTTAAAACTCTGGTGTTTATTGCGGCGATCGCGAAAATTTAGGCCATAATGACACAGCTATTCTTAGCTGCCCTTTTTCGCATTTCTGCAAACCATATAGTCTGATCATGAAATTGCTGACGCAAGCATTAAAAAATACGCTGCTGATTCCTGCTGCTCTACTGACAATTGGGGTAACTGCAAGCCGAGCAAACGCCCAAAGCCAAATTTATTCACCCATTCCCCTGCCGGATAATCAAGAAGTCACGGATAGTCTCTCTAGCCAGGATATTCCAACCGGATTTGGTGGTTTTGCCAGAGATTATACGATTGAGCTGAAGGCAGGCGATCAGGTGGCAATCGATGTAACCTCGAATGAGTTCGATACGCTTGTGTCTCTGATGTCTCCCGATGGCGCGACGGTAGGCGAGAATGACGACGGCCCGGACGGAACGACAAACTCACTCCTATTTGCCCGGATTACGGAACCGGGTACCTACACGGTGCGGGTGCGCTCCTATGCCGGACAGGGAGAAGGCGAGTTCTTGCTAAAGTTAGCTCGCCTGCGCCCCGCGAATGAGGTTTGCCCCTAACTGGTAATGGCGAGGTGCGATGGCGAGGGAGATTCAGCGATCGCACCTAATCTAATTTTTCCTGGGAAATTTGTTGCTAAGGGTTCCAAAAGTTTGCTAAGTTATTTAAGCGCTGGAGCAAGCTTTCAGCCACTTTTAGCCGGGATAGCTCAGTCGGTAGAGCAGAGGACTGAAAATCCTCGTGTCGGCGGTTCAAGTCCGCCTCCTGGCATCATTCTAGCCTCACTGAATCGATAATTTAAACTTATTTCCCCCTTGAATTGCTGCCAGAGTAAGCAACTACTCAACGCAAACCCGGGGATTCGCGCTTTTGGCCTTAACGAGAAAGTCAGGGTTTGAGGTGTGTGACAGTTGGGGGTTTTTAGGCCAAATTTAGTCCTTAGAATTCGGGGACTATAATCTGACGGCTGCGGCCTGCGTAGTGCTGGTAGATAACGGCGGTGCTGACGCGGGCTAGATAGCTGACATCCTGCACACTCATGCCGCTGGCGAGCGCTCCCGTTATCCAGGTGTGGCGGCAGTGATATTGGCTCAAATAGAAAGCGATGCGGCCCTGCTCTGCCAGCTCCAAAACCAGGGGCCGCCAGTGACGCCGCTGAAAGTTCTGGTAATGCATCCGTCCGCCTGTCTGACCGGGGAACACCCAGGCAGCGCGATCGCCACGGCTCCGCCAGAGGTAAAGCAAATCATTCACCAGGTTTTAGAAATTGAAAAAGACCGACTCGATCGCAACGATCGCGGGCTTGTGAATGCCGATATTCTGCGGATTGTGAAGGAAGTGGTGCAATGAAGCTGTTGGGCCTGAAACTCTATAATTTCCACCCCTTTTATGGAGAGCATAGCCTGACCTTTGCGAATGAGCGCCTGATTATGGAAAAAGGCGCAAACCAGGAGCGCATTGGCCTACTCAGCACCGAAATTACTCAGCTCCGCAAGCAGGTGCGCGATCGCCGTCAAAATCAGAGTAAGCAAAAGCTGGCGCTGAAGCGCATAGAGGCGGCTCAAGAGGCGATCGATCGCCTCAAGGAGCTAAAGCAAAATCAAGACGCCCTCTTTCGCCAGCAGCTTCAGGAGACGCTGAGCCATCTATACAGCGAAATCTCTTTCAAAGCCTATATCCCCCGCATCAGTGACAAGTACGAGCTAAATCTGGTGGAACGGGTGGGAGGGCAAGAGGTGCTGGTGGGGGCTTCGACGGGAGAAAACCAGATTCCGGGCCTGTCATTTATTGGCAGCGTGGTGGAGCACATTCGCCAGTGGAGCTAGGATAAGCTGGTGATGGGGCCTGATAGCAGCACGTTCCCGCTGATGATGGATTCGCCGTTTGGCAGTTTGGATGAGATTTATCGGCGGCAGGTGGCGAAGCTATTGCCGGCACTGGCGGATCAGCTCATAGCGATGGCGAGTAAGACTCAGTGGCGCGGTGAGGTAGAGGAGGAAATGCTGCCTCGCATTGGGCGGGAATATGTGCTGGTTTACAATTCGCCGAAGGATGAGGTGCAGGCGGATGCGATGCGCATTGGCGGCGATACGTATCCGCTGATTCGGCAAAGTCCGGATGAGTTTGAGTTTACGGAGATTGTGGAGGTGCCTCGGCATGGCTGAAATGACCACAGTGACCACAGTGACCGACGATCTGATTCAAAGGATGGCAGCAGCAGTTGTGCAGGCGGTTAAACCTGAGCAAGTCATTTTGTTTGGCTCTCAGGCTAGAGGGGAAGCCAATTCCCATTCTGACGTTGATTTATTAATCATTCAATCAGAACCGTTTGGGCCTGGCCATAGCCGCATTATGGAAATGACCAAGGTTTGGCGTTCTTTGGCTAAGTTTGGTGTGCCGACTGATATCGTGCTGTATAGCCGGGATGAGGTAGACATCTGGCGAGACAGCCGCAACCATGTCACAACGCGAGCTTTGGAAGAAGGGCGAGTGCTCTATGAACGATCTGGATCAGGCCAAACTGCTGTTAAAGGTAGCGGCGAGGGACTTGCGAGCACTGGAAGGGATGCAGGATAAAACTGTATTTGCTGACGAAATTTTCGGATTTCATGTGCAGCAGGCGATCGAAAAATGTCTCAAAGCCTGGATTGCGGCGTTAGGTGAGGTATATCCCTACACCCATGACTTAGGCGTTCTGTTGAGCTGTTTAGAACAACAGCAATGTGACGTGACTGCTTTCTGGGAACTTCTAAAATACAACGCCTTTGCTGTACAGCTTAGATATCAGGTTGTGTTGGAGGAGGATATTGTAATTGAAAGAAAATCGACCCTTGTGCAGGTAAAAGCTTTGTACTCATTAGTGCAAACAGTTGTTGAAGAACACTCGTAGCCTATAGCTGAAATTCTTGGAGAGCAACAGAGATAAACATGGCGGATAGTCGGATTCGGATTGCGAAGGATAAGGCGGAATTGGTGAGGGCGCTGAGGGATGGGAGTGATGTAAATGGGCCATTTAGAACATATGCGTTCTAAGAATATTTAAAGGGGATGTCCGAGTTCTATGGCGCTTGCGAGAATACACTTTTCAGAAGATAAAGCTGAGCTTGTAAAAAGCTTAAAGGCATCAGAGTTTGAAGCCGGGCCATTTCAAACTTATGCAGATATCGTTATATTTTCAGCTACTTTAGGTTATAAACATAGTAGACGTGTGCCTGTAGGAAAAATTTCAAGAAAAGATCCGGATGCGGTTTTACAAGAGCAGCTAAAAAATTCGTCTATTGTCAAACTTATAGCGATCGCAGAAACGCAAGATCCTAAAATTCTGAGTGATGAAGACAGCAATGATCTTCAGCGTGTTGAATTATTTGAAGAGTATGTCAATGGCGGCTTAGAAATTCTGGCTCATGAGCTGAATGGTGTTGTTGACTACACGGAGAAAATCTTGCTGATGCTGAAATTGACAAAGCAGGGTGATATTCAAAACAATGATTTTGATTTGTCAAAATTCTTATAAAATTAACGATTCCTTAAAAAGAGCTTGACGAGCAGTCTCTGTGAAGAAAAATTTAGCTTATTACCAAGACAAGTTCGCTAAGCTTAGAGTAGATAGGGCAAGAGGTATTGCACCTCACAAGCCAATTCTACTTTTGGCGCTCATTGATTTGATTGAACGCAACAGAATTCAGCGCAATGAGATCTATTTATCGCCTGAGCTAACGGCTAATTTTCTGAAATTCTGGCATCGTCTCGGCTCAGAAACTCACCGCTCAAATATAGCGCTGCCATTTTTTCACCTGACAGGGGATCGGTTTTGGTATTTAATGCCGAATCCAGGTTTTGAAGCAACTATCAAAGCTCGCATCAAATTGAGAACGTCTTCTGCCTTACGCGCTGCGGTTAAGTATGCGTATGTAGATTCAGAACTGTTTGAACTTTTGCGCGATTCGGAGTCTCGAAAGAAGCTAGTCGGAGTGCTGATTAATGTTTGGTTTCCGGATGAAGAGAAAACTATTGCTGACAGCTTTGGTTATGATGAGTTTGAAGCTGTGCAGCAATCGCTTTTTGACTCCGGCGGTGCAACTTACAATGCGGACGATCTTAAGGATGAAGATAGAATTTTCGTGCGCAATGCGGCATTCCGACAAAATATAGTCAGACTTTATGATCAGCGCTGCGCATTTTGCAAGATGCGGGTGGTGAGCTGGGATGGGCAAAATATTGTGGATGGAGCGCATATTATGCCGTTTTCAGAGTTTCACAATGATTTGTTTGTGAATGGCATTGCGCTCTGTAAAAATCACCACTGGGCTTTTGATCGGGGTTGGTTTGGTATTGATGATGATTATCGAATTGTAATTCCAAGCGATCGATTCATAGAGGAGCCAGCGGTAGGAAGCCAAAAGCTAAAAACATTTATGGAAGAAGCAATCGAATTACCAAGTGAACAAAAGTTTGTACCAAGCTTAAAGGGATTACAGTGGCATCGCAAGCGCTGGAATATATACAAGGACTAAAGCGGTTATTGGAAAATAATACAGACTCAATGATTTCATAAACTTGAGGAAGAGCCAATATAGAGGCTTTAAAAAATGGAGTTGGACGATTATCAAAATCAATCTAGCCTGACAGATCAATTCCCAGACATAGATGATGATGGTGCATCTTTAACGATCCCAATATTAGGATTAATAGGAGAACTTGGTTCACTGGTAACTTGCTTTAAGAAAAGAATCAGAGATGGCGAGAGCTATGAACACTTTATTAAAGACTTGAGAGAAGAAATTGGTGATGTTCTTTGGTATCTGACTAATTTAGCTTCAAAATGGGAACTTTCTCTTAATGAGATTGCCAGGGAAAATCTGGATAAAAACAAAGACAGATGGCTCAGAAATACTGTAACTGAGGGCGAATATACTTTATACGATGAAGGATGTTCTGAAGAGGAGAAAATTCCCAGAAAATTCAATGTTTATTTTACGATAAAGGAAGAAGCTAATGTAGCCGATATCTTTATGATTGGAGAAAATGGGCAAAGAGAAAAATTAGGAGATACTCTATCTGATAACTCATACAAAAATGATTTGTATAGATTTCACGACATATTTCATCTTGCTTATGCCGCTATTCTTGGATGGTCTCCTGTATTAAGACAGTTATTGAATATAAAGCGAAAGTCCAATGCGCAAATTGATGAAATAGAAGATGGGGCGCGTGCCCGTATTACAGAAGAGGCAATTTCTCTTTATGTATTCAATTATGCTAATCGACACAATATGCTAGCAAGCCTAAAGGAAATTGATTTAGATGTTTTACTAACAATAAAAAACTTAGTATCAGACTTAGAAGTGAAAGATAAAACCATGTATGAATGGAAGCTAGCAATACTTTCAGGTTATGAAATATATAGACAACTATATCAGAATAGAGGAGGAGTAGTCGAAATAGATTTGCTGGAGAGAAAAATATTCTATAGAGGTACTACGGAAAATTATGTATCAAGTACACGGTTCTAATTGTCTAGAAGCTTGGAAAGAGGGATGCAAGCTAGTTGTTAAAAGTGATGTTTTTAACTTAGTGACTACCGTTAAAGATCCGAATCTTTTTAACAAAGCTTGGCTCGACAAGTATAACGCCAGAGTTATAGCTCCTAGCAACGACGCAAGCTTGTCAGACGTTATCAATACAATATTTCCGTGTAAAATTTCTGATATAAAAGATAGGCAAAATTTTTATAAATACTATCTAAAGCTTCATGAAAGGAAATCAAGATTTGGGAGTAAGAAAAAAAGTCACTGGGGAACTTATTTTCAAAGATTGATTTCTTTTGGAGATAAGAATATAAATCAACTTGAACTTGTTATCAGCCTTCTTAATCAAGAATCAAGATGGCTTAGAGTAACTAATCCTATTCATATATCTTCTGCTGAGTACGATTCTTTATCTAAACGATTGGGTAATCCATGTTTGCAATATATTCAGTTTATTCAACCTTGTAAACAACAAATTAGTTTAGTTGCGCTTTACAGGAACCATGATTTCTTTAACAAGGCATTGGGTAATCTGATAGGGCTAGGTCAATTACTAAATTTTGTAGCTTTGAGTACCGGCAAAGATTGTGGTGAAGTAATATGCCATTCAGTACATGCGTACTCAAAAAGTAAGTTGAAACTGAAGGAGTTGGCAGAAATTGATTAAGGAAGAAAGATTTCACGATTTATGTGGAGAGGTCAGTACTTGCATCGCCTGTGAGCGTATGTGTGATAGCTCAAAGGTGCTTGGCCCTTCCTCTGGCAAAGTTACATCCGATCTGATGTTTATTGGTGAAGCTCCAGGAAGATTAGGAGCAGATAATACAACTATTCCATTTCATGGAGATAAATCAGGTCATAACTTTGAAGAACTTTTGGAGTTTGCAAGCTTATCTCGCAGTCAAATTTTTGTAACCAATGCAGTACTTTGCAATCCTCGTAATTCTCAAGGTAATAATGCTACACCAAATAAGCAGGAAATAGAAAACTGTTCTGAATATCTAAAAAGACAAATTGACTTAATTAATCCAAAGATTGTAGTGACTTTGGGTGCTACTGCATTGAAAGCACTTTCTTTAATTGAGCCCCATAAACTTACCCTTAAAAAATCAGTTAGAACTCAAAAAAACTGGTATGGAAGAATTTTAATCCCGATTTATCATCCTGGCCAACGAGCAATGCTCCATAGAAGTTTTGCGAATCAACGCTCAGACTATAAATTTGTTTTTGACGCGATGAGATCGCTAGGCATGAAAAGAGTAAAAGTATACGGTGAAGTAAGTTTCAAGATTGCCGACTTACTTGAGTATATTTTTTGGAAGCATCAAAATATTTCCTATTTTGGACTTCATAAACTAGTTTATTTAGTTGAATACGAGATATATAAGAAATACGGAGTATTATATACTGGCGCTTATTTCATAAGGCAAAAAGATGGTCCATACTGTACAAACTTACACATTCAAAAAATAAAAAATACTTTTAAAAACTTGAAAACTTCAACTAACAAAGGAAAACTTTACGTAGAAAACAGAGATGCTAATAATCTTTTTTCAGAAACCCCCAAACTTGCTAAATCGCCTGAGAAGATTGATAGAGAAGCTTCTCTCATAATCGACAAACTTCTTGAAAGTTCTGACAAAGATCTTAAAAAGAAAGCTTATCTTTCAAAGCCAATGAGAACAATTCTTCGGAAAGAGCAGCGAGAGAATATCAATTCTTACAATGCACCTATACTATTTGACATTCAGGAAGCTGATTCTCAGCTGAATAATGGGATATCTTAAAGTCCTATTGTTCTTGATCTCAATACATTCATGAAATTTAGATAAGCCACTTCACGAGTCAATTCATAAATGGTTGAGACAATCTTTCTATCACCGAACAGGAGTCACTTATTGGATTCAGTATAGTATGCTGCATTAACTGTTATGCTGTACTTCTCTAAAATCAGCTTAAACGCTTGTTTTGGTTTTCCCATACGTAGGGGTAGTCAATCGTTACTATCCATATACAGTCGCTTAAACTTCACCGCAGCATCTGAGTGAATCTGCTCTAAAGCTTCAACAATATTGAGAACCGTTTCAGAGTTGGGATCGCGCACTTCATTGACCCAACGATAGACATTCGATCGCCCGACCCCTAGCGTATTGGCTAGCTGAGTCTGGCTAATGCTGTAAGCCTCCAGCACCTGCTTTAATACTCGTCCCGCTTTTCCCATAACATCAATCGTGTCAGAGGATTAGTGACGGGTAAAGAAAAAGAGTCCCTATGGACTACAAAGTATGCCATAATGCTCAAAGCTGTAGTCCATAACGGCGACAGCGACAGTGCTCAGTGTGAGCGCTTCTTTTGTAAAAATCTGTAGTCCACTAAGGCGACAATCATGCAAACTCAAGCATTCCTTTCCTCCGCGCCCCAATCCTCCGACACAGTCAGTCTTGAACTCTCCGTCAAGCTTCACAATTACCCCAAACCAGATCGTGAATCCGTCAAACTTCTCGTCATTGGCTCCAAAGCCGCCGTTAACGTCATTCTTCACAACCTGCACTACCGACGCTTTGCAGAAGTCTTTGAATGGACTGATTTTCTGCCTGCACCTACTGCAGAGCGCCCGATTCAGAGTCAGCCTGGAGAAGTGATGAAAGTGCTAGTGAAATACTTGCCACGACAGTAGCCACTACGTTCAACATAGCCTGCTGATTGATTGAGGCCATAAAGTCCTCTTTGAAACGAAATGAGGAGCCACCGCCGACAACAAATGTGCCTTTGTCGTCGATGGCTCTACCCCCACTTGCGATGCCCCCACTTCGGCTGCTGGCCAATACGCCACAATGGGCTACCGCGCTGGTATCTTTAACGCCCTCGAAAAGTGCCTTGAAACCAGTTCGCGTTCAAAAGACAACGCGATCGCCCACGCCTACCACCGTCGCAACCTCAAAACTGCCGCTGATGAAGGCGACATCAGCACCGTCAAACAGCTCACTCAATCTCCAGCCCCCACCCAACCGCCCAAAAGCTCCGATAACTGGGCAGCAGCCAAATTCAAGCAGATACACGAAAATAACCCGTAAATTCCAACTACGATAAGTAGAGACTTCCCAAAAGCTTGCCTACTTAGAAGAGAAGGCCTCGTCGCGTGAGCCAAAACCAAGAATCAGTGCTTGTACCCCAACAAATCGCTGAAAAACAACCTCAGATCGAAGAACTTTGTCGGCGCAATCAAGTTGCCCGTCTTGAACTCTTCGGATCTGCAACCAGCAATCGCTTCCAAGACCCCACCAGCGATATTGACTTTCTCGTCGAATTTGCGGTCGATAGTCCCCAAGGCGCGACTGATCGCTTTATTGTTTTTCCTGCCTTAAAACGTGCTCCATAAACGAGATTGTCGTCCCAAAAAGCCTGAAAAATTGATAATGAAAATTGTTGCAGACTCGATGAATAACGAGTCTGAGATAATCGGACAAAACGATCGCCAGGATACCCCATGACAGATATTCAGAAGTTTATGGTCAAAGATGCCGGTGAAGAATATGAGTTTTACATTGAGCCGGGGGAGTTGGTCAACATAGAGGCTGACGAAGACGAAGGGTATCGGGATATCAATTTACCCACCATTGATATGAAGAAAGTTCACAGAACTATTCGGGGCTACGCTAAGTACGCCATTGGGGCGTTTGTGAATTTTGGCCTGGCAGAAATTGAGGAAATGAACCTGGAATTCAACCTGAAGATCGCTGGCAAAGCGGGAATGCCCGTTTTAGCTGCAGGGTCAGCTGAGGGAACGTTTAAGGTGCAGGTCAAATGCAAATTTCCAGCGACACCATCGAAATCTAAAGAGTAACTTGCTGATACGGCGTCCTGAGCGGAATGAGGCTACGATCGACTGAGGTAATTACGTAGCAGTTGCCTCAGCAAAAACATGGCGAAGTACGCACTCGTGATCGGTCTCGATCAATACGATCATTTCAGCAACTTAAAAAGTGCGGCGAAAGATGCGGAGGCGATCGCTCAACTGCTAGAGCAGCATCAGTATCATGTGACGCGACTGCCGAGAAAGCGGGTAGGCGAAAATCAGTGGGCGATCGCCCCCGATAAATCGCTCTGTCACACCGAACTGGGAACAGAACTCAAGTCCTTTTTTCGAGAGCGGGCAAAGCATCAGGAGGCTGTTCTCTACTTTGCGGGACATGGTTTCCGCGTTTCGGATGCACTGACTGGGGAAGAGGAGGGCTATCTGGCGACCTCGAACGCGGCGAAAGAGGGCCAGAATGCGATTGCCTTTGACTCGCTGAATAAGCTGATGAGCCAGGCGGAGCTGAGCAGCTTGGTTGTGATGATGGATTGCTGCTATGCCGGTTCCCTTCTGGAAGAGCAGCGGAGCCTGTTGCAACCCACGCAGACGATCCTCAGCCATAAGCAGAACTCTTGTTTGATTGCCGCTTGTCGTGACTTTGAACGGGCGCGGGAAGGCAAGGACCACGGCATTTTCACCGCTGCGATCTTACAAGGCTTGTCTGCCGAACATGCAGTGCAGGAAACGATCACGAGTAATGACCTATTTGGTTTTGTGGAGCGGGAACTGAAGACAAGCGGACAGGAAGTTATTCATGCCGGGAGAGGGAGCGCGATCGCCCTGGTTCACTACCCGCAGCCAACTACCCCGCGAGAGAAATCCGCCAAATCGGCCCGCGTGTTTATCAGCTATCGCAGCCAACCGCCCGACAGTGAACTGGCTGAGGAGTTTTATCAGGCGCTGAAAGCGGCAGGTCATGAGGTGTTCATGGCGGCGGAGAGCATTCGCTTGGGCGATAACTGGTCGCAGCGCATTGATCGAGAGTTAGAGCAGTGTGATTACTTTGTGCTATTGCTGTCACCCAAGTCGGCAACCAGCGAAATGGTGACGGAGGAAGTGCGGCGAGCAAAGGAGTTGCGAGATACTCGAAATTCTGGCAAACCCGGTATTTTACCGATTCGAGTGGACTTTCCCCTATCTTCGCCGCTGAACTATGACTTACGCGGCTATCTCAACCGGATTCAGCAGCGGGAATGGCAGTCTAACGAAGATACGGCTCAGATTTTGCAGGAAATATTGGCGATTTTGGGCGATCGCGACGCTCCCCCTCACGACCTCATAACCTTAGAGACGACGACCAAGCCCCTGACTGAACAACCGGACGCGCCACCATCCCCAGTCGCGCCGCCAGAACTACCCGGTGGACAAGTGGATTTAGCGTCTCTCTATTACGTGGAACGCCCACCGACTGAAGCGAACTGCTATGAAACGGTGCTCAATCCAGGCGCGTTGATTCGCATCAAGGCTCCCCGTCAGATGGGCAAAACCTCTTTGATGTCGCGAATTTTGCTTTACGCGGAAGAGCAGGAATATCTCACCGTGCCGCTCAGTTTCCAATTAGCCGATGCCGCTATCTTTTCCAACCTCGACAAGTTTCTGCGGTGGTTTTGCGCCAGTGTGGGACGGCGGCTCCGGTTGCCCAATAAGCTCAATGACTACTGGGATGAAATTTTTGGCAGTAAGGATAACTGTACGGCGTATCTAGAAGAATATTTGCTGCCGGAAATTTCTCAGCCTTTGGTGCTGGGCCTGGATGAGGTAGATATGGTGTTCGAACATCCCAACATTGCGGCGGATTTTATGGGGCTACTGCGGGCCTGGCACGAATCGGCCAAAACGAATGCCTTGTGGAAGAAGCTACGGTTGGTGGTGGTTCACTCTACCGAAGTCTACATTCCAATGAATATTAACCAATCGCCGTTTAATGTCGGCTTGCCCATTGAGCTGTCGGAATTTTCGCCGGAGCAGGTTTTGGATTTAGCTCAACGACACGGGTTGAACTGGGATGAAAAAGCGGTAAATCGACTTATGAAAATGGTGGGAGGACACCCGTTTTTAGTGCGAGTGGCGCTGTACCAGGTAGCGCGAAAGGAAAGGACGTTGGATGAGCTACTCGCCATTGCGCCTACGGAGGAAGGTCCCTATGGCGATCACTTACGGCGTCACTGGTGGAATCTGGAACAGCGGCAGGAAATGGCCGAGGCCGCAAAACGAGTGGTGGCCGCAGCTGGTCCGGTGCGGCTGGAACCGATTCAGGCGTTTCAGTTGCACAGCATGGGGATTGTGCATTTGCAGGGAAATGATGTCATGCCTCGCTGCGATTTGTATCGTCGATACTTCTCTGACCGCCTCAATGTGGGGAGGGCTTAGCCATGAGCAATGACTATCAGGTCGGGGGCAGTCTGCCTGCTGATGCCCCTAGCTATGTGAGACGGCAGGCGGATGATGAGCTGTATGTCCAGCTCAAAGCTGGAGAATATTGCTATGTGTTGAATTCTCGTCAGATGGGAAAATCTAGCCTGCGGGTGCAGGTGATGCAGCGGTTGGCAGCAGAGGGGGTGGCCTGTGCTGCGATCGACCTAACGCAGATTGGGGGAGATAAGAATGTCACGGCTGACCAATGGTATGCCGGTTTCGTCCGCCAGCTTTGGAATAGTTTTGACTTGGCAAATCGCGTTAACTTTCGCCAGTGGTGGCGCGAGCGGGATGAAATCTCTTCAGTACAGCGATTTGGCGAATTTGTTGAGACGGTTTTACTCGAAGCAATAGCCCAACCTATTGCTATCTTCATTGATGAAGTTGACACGGTTCAAAGTTTAGCGTTTTCCCTCAATGATTTTTTCACTCTGATTCGTGATTTTTACAATCAGCGGGCCGACAAAGTTGCCTTTCAGCGCCTGACCTTTTGCTTTCTTGGCGTTGCGACCCCCTCTGACTTGATTCGAGATAGAGCTCGGACCCCCTTTAATATTGGCCATGCGATTTCTCTCCGAGGCTTTCAACTTGATGAAGCAGAACCCCTTATCAAGGGATTGGGCACCAGTGCTGAGAGGCCAGAGGCCGTTCTGCAAGCAATTCTGAACTGGACGAACGGACAACCGTTTTTGACCCAAAAGCTGTGCCGTTTGGCTCAAACGCTGGACACGATTCCTGCTGGTGAGGAAGAAGCGGCCATCTCACAGTTAGTACAAAATCGAATTATTGATAATTGGGAAGCCCAGGATGAACCCGAGCATTTGAGAACGATTCGAAATCGCCTGCTCAAAGATGAGATGACCGAAGGGCAACGGCTCGGTCTGTACCAGCAGATTTTGTCCGGCGAAACTGTTCCGGCAGACAATAGCCACGAGCAGATAGAGCTGTGTCTATCAGGGCTAGTCGTTGAACGAGAGCAGGTTTTGCAACCTCAAAATCTGATTTATGCTGCTGTCTTTTCGGCTGCTTGGGTTGAGAGAGCACTGTCAGATCTGCGGCCCTATGCTCAATCAATTCAAGCTTGGCTACAGCATAATCAGACATCAGATGCTTTTTTGTTGCAAGGGGACGAGTTGAAAGCTGCTCTGGCTTGGGCTGAGTTGCGCACTCTTAGTAAGCAAGACTATCAATATCTCGTTGAAAGTCAAAAGCTCGGTTTGAAGCAGGAATTAAGGCAGCGTCAGACGGCGCTAGACCATACTAATCAACAACTGACAGAGCGCAACCAGATTTTAGATGAAACGAATCGTCAGCTTAGTGAGGCGCAATATGCCTTACAAAAGGCTCGGCAGGAATTGCGTCGAGTGCGACGGTTCATGCACTGGGCTATAGGATTGGGGATCGGACTATTGGGCGCTTTTGCTTTAGGAACTTGGAGAGCGATCGGTTTACAGGCTAAGGCTGTTGAAGAAAAAAATTATGCGATCTCAAGACGTGATGAGGCATTAGAGCAACAGAAAGCTGCTCAAGCTAGTCTCAATGAGATAGAAGCAGACAATAAGAAGATTAGTGCTGAGAATGAAGGATTAGCCGATGAAAACATAGTGTTAGAAAGCAGCAACCAAGCCCTTTCGAATGAAAACAACGACTTGAAAGGCAACAACGAGTCTCTAGTCGTACGAAATAAGCAAATTGCTCAAGAAGTATCTCAGGCTAAGCAGGCGCGTCAAGCCGCCCAAAATCAGTTAACACAGGTACAAAGTACGCTGAATACTACGCGAGGACAATTAACCAATGCTCAAAGCGAGTTATCGGATGCTCAATCCGAGCTCAAGACAGCTCAGGTAGACCTTGAAGATGTGAGATTGGATCTACTACGAATCCAGGAAGATTTGGAAGAACAGCAAGTAGTTGTTGAGCAACAGCAAAGAAACCTACAGGATGTTTTTCGGATCAGCGAAAGCATATCTGCATACATACGAGACAAGCCTGCAGAAGCTATTGATCAATTATCTCAAATCATTGAAAGCAATCCCGAGAATTCTTTCGCATTAGTTGCCAGGGGAGAGATACATTTGCAAACTGGAAACCATGATTCGGCATTGGCGGACTTTGAAGAATCCATTAGATTAGATCCCACATATTCTTTAGCGCATGTTGGTTTAGGCAATCTTTTTATATCTCTGGTTCCCCCTAAACTTAGCGAAGCTATTTTAGCGTATGAAAACGCTATTTCTTTAAGAGATGACAACTATCAAGCTTGGACTTTTCGAGGCACTGCATTATTTCTCTCGGAAAATTTTCCTGAAGCTATAGAATCTTATCTAAAATCTTTGGATATAGATGATTCTCATGCCGTTGACGATCTTAAATTTACCCTCAATTTTTTAACTGAAGACAGGGTTTATTCAACTTTAAGTTTGCCTAATGCAGAGATCATTGAACGTTTCTCTGGGGAGGAAGAAATTGTAACTAGTGAATTTGAGCCACCTTTAATAGATTCTGAGTTAAGTATTCTAGATGCGAATGCTATACTCGAAGCTAGTGAAATATTGCTGGATAATAATCCTTCAGATGCGGATGCCTTATATTACAGAGGAACTTCCTTATATATAAGGCAAGAATATGCAGAAGCTTTGTCAGTTCTAGAAAATGCTTTGGTGATTCGACCAGAGTTTCCTGCTGCCTTAAATAGAAGAGGCATGGTCAGAGAAAGATTAAAAGATTTGGACGGAGCAGCTTCTGACTATACCCGAGCTTTGGAACTTGAGTCAGAATTTGCTGCTGCTTATAGAAATCGTGCAAATCTTCGACGTCAACTAAACGATGTTGACGGTTATAGCAGGGACATCGCGAGGGCATCTGAACTTAGTCAAGGTGAAATCCCCTTCACAACACAAGTTTTTACAGGTAGGCTTTCGGAGTATTCTGCCACATTGGATGATGACAGCTATTATGATAGCTATTTGTTTGATGGAGTAGCTGGAAAGAGTCTTGTAATTGATCTGAAGAGTGATGACTTTGACACATATCTTTTAGTAAAAAATTCGACTGGAGAAATAATTGCTCGAGATGATGATTCTGGCGAGAATACAAACTCTCGAGTAGTCATTACGTTTCAAACTACGGACACATATACAGTTTTGGCTAATTCCTATAATGAAGGAGAAACCGGTGCATACAGCCTGGAACTGCGGCCAGCCACAGAAACTGATAGAGAGCTTGCTCGAAGCGATCAATTAAGCCAGCAAATTATTCAGCTATATCAACAAGGTCGTTATGCCGAAGCAATTCCGCGTGCCGAGGAAGCACTAGAAACGGTTAGACTTAGTCTAGGCGAAGATCATCCCAATTTCGCCACTAGCCTGAATAATCTTGCATTGTTGTACTATTCGCAGGGGCGCTATGGGGAAGCCGAACCCTTTTATCAAGAAGCCCTGGCGATTTGGCGCGAGCAGTTGGGAGAGCGCCATCCCGCTGTCGCCAGCAGCCTCAACAACCTGGCCCTGTTGTATCGTGAGCAGGGGCGCTATGGGGAAGCCGAACCCCTTTACCAAGAAGCCCTGGCGATTCTGCGCGAGCAGTCAGGGAGTCGCCACCCTGATGCCGCCAGCAGCCTCAACAACTTGGCAGCGCTGTATGAAGCCCAGGGTCGTTATGGGGAAGCTGAACCCCTTTACCAAGAAGCCCTGGCGATTTGGCGCGAGCAGTCGGG
>NZ_JASATW010000009.1:0-207487 GCF_030405905.1 Sphaerothrix gracilis Ecp01 | reverse complement strand
AGCCCTGGCGATTTGGCGCGAGCAGTCGGGGAGTCGCCACCCTGGTGCCGCCAGCAGCCTCAACAACCTGGCCCTGCTGTATCGTGAGCAGGGGCGCTATGGGGAAGCCGAACCCCTTTATCAAGAAGCCCTGGCGATTCTGCGCGAGCGGCTGGGGAGTCGCCACCCTGATGTCGCCAGCAGCCTTAACAGCCTGGCCGGACTGTATCGTGAGCAGGGTCGTTATGGGGAAGCCGAACCCCTTTATCAAGAAGCCCTGGCGATTCGCCGTGAGCAGTTGGGGGAGCGCCATCCCGCTGTCGCCAGCAGCCTCAACAACCTGGCAGCGCTGTATGAAGCCCAGGGTCACTATGGGGAAGCCGAATCCGTCTATCAAGAAGCCTTAGCAATTCTCGAACAACAACTAGGACCTAACCATCCTAATATTACTGCAAGCCTGAACAGCCTTGCTAGGCTATATCAAAGCTCAGGAAGAACTGACGACGCTATATCTCTATACAGAAGATCTCTAGATATCGTTCGTTTGATTGGCAACCGCGCTGGAGAAATGCATGTCCTCGGGAGTTTAGGTGACGTGTATGCGGCCCTCGAACAATACGAACGTGCTGTCTCTCTATATGAACAGCAGCTTGTCATCAGCCGCGAAATTGGTGATCAGGAGGTTGAACAAGAGGCTTTGAACAACTTGGAAAACATTGCTAATACACCAAATGACTCAGATACTTTTATTGAAGAATAAAAGTATCTGATACAGCGTTTCTTGCTTTCGTGAGGTACAAACCAAGGGCTGAAACGCTTTTGCTTCTGGGGATTAGGTGTACCTTACCAATCTCGGAAATGCTGTATCTACTCATTTTTTACACTGTAACGTTTTTCTTTTTTCATAAATTCGATTTAGGTTTCGCTTACTTACTCTCAGCTTCGCAAGTAAACCAGTTGCCAAAGAACTCTGAAGACAAAGGATAAAACTTCACAACCCTGAAAATAAAAACGGTTGCACACTACCATCCGGCAAAATCTCTAAAAGCCACTCATTACCCCGATGCTCCGTTTTACCCAACACATCCTGCGGATCATGACCATTCATTCTCAGTCAGAGCATTAAACTAGAATCAAGTTCACAGGCTCGATCTCGAGCATCAAGCTATGACTTTATCAACCTCTCAGATGCAAACCGATACCTGGGTAAAAGCGACCTGGGATGAGTTTGCAGCGGCTATGGATGACCCGCAGTACGAGAAAAGTCGCGGCTACTTTGACAATGGCACCATGAGAATTGAGATGGCCCCGCTCGGTCGAGGACATGCGCGACAAAACACACTAATTTCTCAAGTCATCAGTCTTTATGGGATGCTTCGTAACCTTCGGGTTGTCGGTTTAATGAATTGCAGCATTTACAAACCTGGAGAGCGAAGTTGCCAGCCTGACATGGCTTTCTACACTGGCGCAGAGTTCCAGATTCCGCCTCAGGATAATGCACCGATTGATGTGAATGTATTTGGGCCACCGACCTTAGCAGTTGAGATTAGCGGCAGCACCTTTAAGGATGACTTGGGTGCAAAGCGGCTACTGTATGAACGGTGAAGTATCCACTGCTTTATTGAGCACTTCGTAAACTTTCGAGCGTTTTTGAGCAAGTTGGTTTTCACTAGAGAAAAGTGTCGGGAGAACGCCTGTGTTTGGTCTGGATAACCTGATTGATATGCTCTTCGAGACCGCGATGGAGAGCATCAACCGCAATGAGCGCGTCATTCAGTTGCTCAAACGGCTCAACCTTAATCCAGATCATCCGCCCGCCGACTTCACCGGCGTCTATCAATATGCCCTGGTGGAATATGGTGTAGGCAAATCGCGTCCAGTAATAGAAATCTTTCGCCAGACCAAGATTCAAGAACTCTTTCGAGAAGCCCTGGAGCGCAACACGCCCACTATTTTACTGAAGAACGGTGAAGACTTTCTTGCCGATCATCCCCTTCAAGCAGATTTGCAAGCCCACAACGTCGATATCCGGCGAGAGTTCTACGCCTTTGCTGCCGTCTTTATCGAAGTGGCCAAACGCACCCGCACTCCGGCTGAGATCTTAGCCGAGCAAAAGCTGGAATCTCTACATCGGCAAATTGGCAGCCTGCAAGAGCGGCTGAATCGTCTGCCTACCATTGAAGGAATGCGGACCGAAATGGCCCGGTTGGCGGCTCAGGACTATCCCGCTTTACCCAGAGTCGCGATCGCCCCCGCAACCTTCAGCGCTGAACAGTGCAAAGCCTTTGCGTTGGCCCAACAGATGCGCGGCTGGTTCGAGACTTTGGGCTTTCGCTTCGAGTCCCATGAAGTCTGGCAGGACGACTATTTTGAATGGATCGTCAACATCCCGGTGCGGCGCGGGCGGTACGATCGCATCCTGGTGCGCGGCATTGATGGAGAGGCCGGACTGCCGGATGTGCAGGACTTACGGCAGGCGGTAGCAACTCACCGCACTGATGAAGGGTGGCTAGTCACGGCACGACGGATTAGTCGAGCCGCCCGAGACGAGGTTGAAAAACCAGAAAATGACGCACTGGGCTGTTTCACCTTTGATGAACTGCTGGATCAGGATGCTGACTTTAGTGGCTATCTCACCTGGCTGGAATCTGAGATTGAGCAGCTAGGGATTGACCAAAAATATGTGCCCCTGGCTTGCCTGAAGGAAGAAATTGACCCGGATACTCGCCAGCGGATTGGGGTGAGTCGATACGATGACCGGGACGGCTGGATTGACGGCTACATCGACCTCTGGCTCGATGATCCGGCCAAAGAGCATATCTCGGTGCTGGGCGAGTTCGGCACGGGGAAAACCTGGTTTGCCTTCCACTATGCCTGGAAAGCATTGCAGCGCTATCGTGACGCTCAGCGCAGAGGACTGGAGCGACCTCGTCTACCGCTAGTGGTGCCGCTGCGAGACTATGCCAAAGCAGTCAGTGTGGAATCGCTGTTTTCGGAGTTCTTCTTCCGCAAGCACGAGATTCCCATTCCGGGCTATTCGGCCTTTGAACAGCTCAACCGCATGGGCAAGCTGCTGCTGATCTTTGATGGGTTTGATGAAATGGCGGCTCGTGTCGATCGCCAGCAAATGATCAACAACTTCTGGGAGTTGGCGAAGGTAGTGGTGCCGGGAGCAAAGGTCATCCTCACCTGTCGTACCGAGCATTTCCCAGAAGCGAAGGAAGGGCGAGCCCTCTTGAATGCAGAACTGCAAGCGTCTACTAAGGACTTAACGGGAGAAACGCCTCAGTTTGAAGTGCTGGAGCTGGAGAAGTTCAACGATGAGCAGATTCGCCAGGTGCTTTCTCACCAAGCTCAACCCGCCACGGTGGAGCAAATCATGGGCAATCCGGAACTACTGGATTTGGCTCGTCGCCCGGTGCTGACAGAGCTGATTCTAGAAGCGCTGCCGGATATTGAGGCGGGCAAGCCGGTGGATATGTCGCGGGTGTATCTCTATGCCGTGCGCCACAAGATGGAGCGAGATATCAAAGCCGAGCGCACGTTTACCTCAATGGCGGACAAGCTCTATTTCATGTGTGAGCTGTCGTGGGAAATGCTCAGCACGGATCGCATGAGCATCAACTACCGCGAGTTTCCAGACCGCATTCGCAAGCTGTTTGGGCCTGCGGTTGAAGAGGAGAAGGATCTCGACCATTGGCATTACGACATGATGGGGCAGACAATGCTCATTCGTAATGCTGAAGGCGACTACACTCCAGCGCATCGCTCGCTGCTAGAGTTCTTCGTGGCTTATAAGTTTGCAAGAGAACTCAAAATTTTATCCAAAGACTTCTCAGAATTGACTGACTCGCTCAATTTCTCAGACAACTTTGACTTATCTTCGACCTTCGGCCTTTCACCACTTCCAAAGGCCATTCTAGACCTCATATTGCCCATGCTAAACACAAAAACATCCAGTACAAAGCTACTTGAAATAATCTTGCAGACCAAACATAAATCAAAGTTTGAAGTGAGATATGTGGGTGGAAATGCTTTAACTATCTTACTAAGGATAAATCCGTACTTCATTGAAAATCTTGACTTAAGTAAAACAGTTATTGCTGGTTCCGATTGGTCTAATATTTCCTTACGCAATGTTGATGTATCTGAGTCAGATCTTTCAGAAGTAATCTTTTCTGCTCTATTAGGAACTAGTTTGTCAGTTAAATTTAGTCCTGATAGTCGTTATTTCGTTAACGGTGAAGCTAATGGCATCGTTCGCCTATGGGCCATGTCTGACGATAGCCAAATCATCATACAGACTCAACATACCGATTGGGTAAGCGCAGTAGACTTTAGTCCTGATGGGAAACTACTAATAACGGCGAGTCATGACCGCACACTAAAGCTTTGGAATATTGAAACAGGCGAACTGTTAAGGAGCTTCTTTGGGCATACTGGACAAGTCAGAGCAGTTGCATTCACTCTTGATGGGAAAAAAATTATCAGTGGTAGTGATGATTTAACCATACGAGTTTGGGATGCTGAAAATGGTTTATGCCTTCATTGTTTAGAGGGTCATAAAGGCTGGATTCGCTCTGTAATACCTACTCCTGACGGATTGTCAGTTGCTAGTAGTAGCAATGACAAGACTGTCAGATTTTGGAGTCTTGAAACGGGTGAATGTTTCAAACACTTCCTTGCACACACAGACTGGATTAGCTCAATTGACGTTACGCCCGATAATCAGTTTTTAATTAGTGCAAGCGATGATCACTCTATCCGGATTTGGGATATTCATTCGGGAGAACGCATAAAAGTTTTACAAGGACATCAAACGTATGTCAACGCTGTCAAAGTCTCATCAGACAGCAAAAAAATTATAAGTGGTGACGATGATGGAATTCTAAAGATTTGGGACATTGAATCTAGCAGATGTGTGGAAACGCTTCAGAAGCATACAAGCAAAATCAGAGATTTAGACATTAGTAAAGATAATACGTATTTTATTAGCGCTGGTAGCACAGATTTAAGATTATGGAATTTCCTAACTGGAGATTGTATAAAAACTTGCCGAGGTTCTAGCCATTGGGTGAACTCAGTTGCAGTAAGCAGTGATGGAAAACACGTAGTTTTAGGTGGAGAAGACTTAAAGCTTCGAGTCTGGTCCCCATACGATTCAGGAGGAAAACTTGATAAATATCTTCAAGGACACTCGAGATGGATAAGCTCTGTTGTGATAAATCCTAAAAGGCAAATTGCTGCTAGTGGCAGTGGCGATCATACGATTAAGCTTTGGAATATACGCGATGGTAATTGTCTCACAACTTTCAAAAAGCATGAAGGTAATATTCATGCTTTAGCTGCTGATAATAGCGGTTCTCTACTCGCGAGTGCGAGTAGAGACAATACTATAGCTTTATGGAATTTTGACCCTGCTACCTCTGAGAAACCAGTCAAATTGCTCTTAGGTCACAGAGACTGGGTGAATTCGGTGAGCTTTAATCCAGATTCTTTGACTCTGATTAGTGGAAGTAGCGATAAAAATATTAAGTTATGGGACATAGAAAGTGGAAACTGTATTAAGTCACTTTCCGGCCATGAAGATTGTATTTGGACTGTGGCTTTTTCTCCCTCTGGTGATTTATTTGCGAGCGGGAGCGATGACTGCAATATAAAAATTTGGGATTCAACTCATCTAAAATGTATTAAGACATTGAGATATCACAAAAGTCGAGTAAATTCGGTTACGTTTAACTCAAATGGTGAATTTTTAGCAACTGCTGGACTTGATGGGGTGATAAACCTTTGGAATCCATATACAGGACAGCACTTAAGAAGTTTAGAAGGACATGCAAATCGTGTTCAGTCCATCGTATTTAATCAAATTAATAATCATTTAATAAGCTGTAGCTATGACGAAACGGTTCGTATTTGGGATATCGAAAATGGAAAGTGTATAAAAACTCTCAGTAATCGTCCTTATGCAGGAACAAATATTAGTGGTGCCAAAGGATTAGATCCTAAACAAATAGAAAGGCTAAAAGTTCTCGGAGCAGTTGAAAAATAATTAGAGTTGTCGGGAAAAAATGCTCTTTAGTGACTCTAGCCAGAGAATAGCTGAAACGACCATTTCTCCTTCTTATGGAAAATTATTCCTTCGCGCAAAAATAGGAGTATGGACGAAAATCAGCCAGCTATTTATTCTCCAGCGGCTTTGACTAAAGAGAGATAAGCTCCAAAATCGTTGAAGCTCCTTCTCAGCAAGGTTTTCAATATTTTTCAGTGAAAATCCCCAAATCTCCCATGTGTCAGAGCTTTTGGCGAGTTCTACAAATATTTTTCAACAGGTTTATTGTACAAGACTAACCTACGTTCCGCAGGTTGCTTTTTATTTTCAGATATGCATCAGATTTCAGGTCGCTGGAGTCATTAAAATCTCGTTAGTCATGCTTCACAATCCGAGGCTGGTCTAAGTTGCGAAATATTAAGGCCGTGGTTTAACAAAAAATATGGCTTGAACCTAGAATGCTTGCTCAATAAGAGCTCCAAGAGTTGGTAGCAGACACGCACATCAGAAATATACTGTCAACCTGCGGAATGTCGGGACTAAACGTCTTGTACACCTTTCTGCTAATGCTTAGTTTTTGCTGATTGTGGGATACCTTTTTCTGTGAAAGCCCAAATATCACGTTTACGCTGCGGCCCATAGCTAATGTGAATCGGTCGCTCCGCCCCATAAAAATACAGCGAATCAAACGGCAACCCCTGCGCCACAATCCACTCCACCAACTCATCACTCGGCAAATCCATGATCCTAAAATCACACGCCGCCCCCAACCGCGAGCAGTAGTAATTCCCATTGCGATTTACCTCGTGGGCCATGTGCTGATCCAGATTTGGGCTCACCCGGCCATTCTTCACCCCCGTTACCGGGTCCTTCTTTGCCAACCACCGCTTAAAATCTGTTGAGCAAAACCCATAGGTGAGCTGAAATCGCTCTCGACCAAACGCATCAATCACCGGATCGATGATGTGCTGACACAATGCCGCCAACGCCGGAATCGTCTCCTCCCGGTTCTTCGGGTAGGGATCAATCTGATCAGCATACTTCCGGTAGGTCTGCGTGCAGATGCAAAACTCCTCCAGCGTCAAATACCTGCCTAGAAGTTGCGCTGACATTGGCCACTCCCCTCAACCTACTTTCTGATCCCTTAACCCCTGATATCGCCCTGGCAGCTTCCCTTCGCGTTAGAGCCTTTTCATAATGGCATCGCGCAACTAAGCCAGCAGTTTTCCTTGTCAGAGATAGTTTATGCCAGAATGATAATGCGTAAAGTATCAAATACTGAGTTGAAAGATGGCAGCGTCTAAGGCAGTACAGCGGCTTATTTTGGTCGGTATTGGCATTGTGGTATTTGGCCTGGGCTATGTGGCGGGGCGGCAAGCGATCGCCTGCCCGTCCGTGGCTGATGTGGCTGAGAGTACTAATCCGACCGTACAGCCTGAGATGACACCGACACCAGATAGCCCCCCAGAAGAATTAATTAACCAGGTGCTGCAGACTACGGCTGAAACCGCAGACGTGCCGATTTCGGAGCTAGCGATCGCCCGCTACAGCCGCGAAACCTGGCCGGACGGCTGTTTAGGGTTAGCCAACCCAGATGAGCTGTGTACTCAGGCTTTAGTCGAAGGCTGGCTGTTTGAAGTGACGCGATCGAATGGAGAGAAGACATGGACTTATCGCACAGATCTCAGCGGCGATCGGCTCCGGTTAGCAGAGTAGAGCAGCGACTTTTTACTGTGGCAAAACCATTAACTGTTTTAGTTCTGCACATCTAGAATTTTGTGGTAGCAGTTGAGGCAACTCTATGTAGAAAGTGACGCCTTGTTCAGGCTCTGACTGACACCATAGTTTTCCACTGTGTTTATCAACAATAATCTGGTAGCTGATAGAAAGTCCTAGTCCCGTACCTTTGCCTACAGACTTGGTGGTAAAGAACGGGTCGAATAGCTGCTTTTGATGCGTTTCAGGAATAGCCGGACCGTTATCAGCAATCTTAATAGTGACTGTTCTATTAGGATTTGAAATCGTGGTGATGTGAATCGTGCTTGGATTTTGTCTCTTTTCTTCTGGCGATCGCTGGCTGTCCCACTCTTCTAAAGCGTCGATAGCATTGCTAAGCAAATTCATAAAAACTTGATTGAGCTGACCAGCATAGCACTCCACTTTAGGCAGATCGCCATAGTCTTTAATGACTTTAATAGCTAGGCGACTGCTGTTAGCCTTGAGGCGATGCTTTAAGAGCATTAAAGTGCTATCAATTCCACTATGAATATCAACTACTTTATGCTCTGCTTCATCTAGTCTAGAAAATGTTCTTAAAGAGGTGACAATTTCACAAATTCGCTGTGTGCCTACCTGCATTGAGCTAATAATTTGAGGCAAATCCTCAATCAGAAAATCCAGGTCAATTTCGTTGACAAAATCCTGAATCTCCTGATCTGTTTCCTGACTTTTTTCCTGATATAGATTAATCAATTTTAGTAAGTCGTGGGTATACTCCTTAACGTGATTTAAATTGCCATGAATGAAATTAATTGGATTATTGATCTCGTGAGCAACGCCAGCAACCATCTGCCCTAAGCTAGACATTTTCTCAGTTTGAACTAGCTGCGCCTGGGTTTTTTGTAAGTCTTTGATAGTTTCTTCCAGGCGTCTTGCCTGAGCTTCCGCGATTTTAGCTAAATTGTCTTTAATCAATAAGGCATTGCTGAGCTGCGCTTTTTGCTGAGTTAACTTTTGGGTTAATTCCTTAGTTTCATTCAGTGAATTTTGACTGGCCTGCAGTAAAAATACAAAATCCACGACTGGATCATGAACAGCAAAGTCTTTGAGCTTGACGCCCAAAGGAGACAGACTTTTAGTATCAGTTACCCAGGGCGAGCCTAGAAAAAAGATCAAATCTTGCTCTTCTGAATACATCATCTGTCCTTTCAGCTGCATTTCACTATGCAGCGATTCCACAATGAACAGAGATTTGAGTCGCTTGACTAATACATCAAAGTCAAAGCTGATATTGGCTGGGCGATAGATACGAAAGTGGTGTTCTATTTTGCCATTTACTAATGCTTTGAAGCATAGACGCTGGAGCACATCTCCAGCTTGGATAACTCTCAACTTGCGATCGATCACAAAGTGAAAAGGGAAAGCGATCGCTAGCATCTGAGGCGATAGCGTAACACAATGAGACATCGCTTTTCTCACTTATTTGGCTGATTATACTTAATTAAAAACTCGTCGTGGTCTGAGCTGTCACCTCGATGCTGAGTTTGCTCAATATCCACCTCGGTTTCAAACCGATGACCAAGGCCCTTAACTAAGCCTACAACCATCGGAGCCAGTCCTTCTCGCTCTGAACGATACTCTAACGTGATTTCGTTCTCGTCATGTTCGTGGCTCTCAAAGGACGGCGGTTTGAGCTGGGGAAACGTCACGCCGACGCGAGCATGAAGATTATCCAGATTTTCTAAAAACTCTGGCAAATCATCACCGCTCATATCCATGAGTTCGCCATAGCCCTCTTTTGCCGTATACTGCACCCAAAATTCACCAAAGGCTTGCATAATCTCAGCCGGAGACAATCCCAATACCTCACTACCGGCCTTGACTAAGCGATGAGTAATATCATCAGGATAGCCTTCAAGGCTGAGAAAGGCTTCTTGCTCTATCGCCGCTCTCTGACAAATCTCCTGCCAAATTTCTTCTCCAAACTGCGATTGCACCATATCTGCGATCGCCTTATTGACTAATCCGTACATCTTTATCTCCTAAAAATCAGTTTTTCCGGTAAATTTCAATGGCTTAAACTTTGATCAATCTCAGTCCTCTTTCAGCTCAGCTAAGACAACGCCGGCATTGCCTGAATTAAGCTGAATTCTATTGACTTGAAAAGCAACATTTGAGCGAATTCAAGCGCAAGTCAGCTCTAAAGCAGCTATTTGGTAGCCACTGCTTTCGGTAACTTGCCGTTGAATGCCATCAAAAAAGTTAGCGCGCGCATCCATAGCGGCTAAAATAGCCTTTTTCATTTCTGTAACCTGATCGCGGGTATGAAGGCGCGTCTCAATTAGCTGAGAAAGTTTAGCTGCGTGACTATCATCAACATTGATGTGAACTTCAAAGAAAACCAGTGACTCTTTAGATAGAGACTCAAGACCTTGAATTCCTCGATATAGCTGCGAATATAGAGTATTAACAATGCCTTCAGAGGCAAAGCAAACTGCTCCTAAAGCACTAAGATATCCGTACTGGTTAGCAAAACTCAGGTAGGTTTCAATCATGGCACTTGTTTCTGGTTCTGCGGGAATGGCCTCAAGGACAGTGTCACTAATGCCGAGTGCCCGGGTAAATTGACGAAATAAAGCCGGATGGGCCTGATTCAGGTCACCTCTGCCCATTTCATCAAACAGGTTATCCAAAATAACCCACTGTGCTCTTTCGTCTGCGCACTGTGACAGGATGCTAGCTAAAATACGATTAAATTCTTTGGAGAATTTGTACATTTGGACGGCTAGAATCTGAACTTCCAATAGGGTCAGTCCATCCGCTTGACAGTGTTGTAGAAAAGGGTGATTCCACAACGCATGATTTTGAGCTAGACGACAAAAAGTTTTTGTAGAAGAGATTTGTGTGTTCATCGAGATATGCGAATCGCTAAATGGAGTGGATAGTCAACGAGGGACTGGAAGAAATTCGGATCAAGCTGTAGATGCTCAGGGGTAACTCGCAGTTCTTTGACTAGAGGCATTGTTTTGAAGTCAGCAGTCAGTAAGCTATCGAAATAGGCTTCTAAAGGCTTGTGTACTAGCTGGACGGGTAGCCAAGAACCATCTCGCTTCCAGATACGTCCTGGAAATTGCTGATCAGACTGACTGAAATAACCAGCGCCATCAACTTCAAAATAAAAAGGGTATTCCGCCTGTCGCATGTAGGGAAAAGCTGGATGCGGCACGCTAAATACGAACTGACCCTGGGGTCGAAGTATGCGAAAAACCTCTTTCATACACTGTTTCATTTGCTCAATAGTGAGGTAATTGAACAGAAAAACAGCCAGTACACAGTCAAAAGACTGGTCAGCAATATGGCTCAGGTTTGTAGCACACCTCGACTCGTATTGAATTCCGAGTGGTTCCGCTTGCTCCTGTTGTTGAGCCGCGACAATCATCCTTTCTGATAGGTCAATACCGTATACTTCTCTAGCGCCTCGCTGCTTCAATTCCCGGCTGCAGTAACCCTCACCACAGCCCAAGTCAAGAACGTTGAGACCTAGAACAGGTTCACACAGGTTTAAGACAATCGGACGAGCTGTAAAGTCAGATAGAGAACTCGGGTTGCGACGTACCCAATCACGGGCCGACTGATCGTATAGCGCCTTTGTAGATTGATAGCGATCCGACATAGTAATGCTCCTAATCGACTGCCTCTCGCATATTGTTCCCAGCAGCTGCTTCGGGCTAATAAAGCTTTAGAATCAGTCTTTTTATCATTGTGACAACTGCTGTTTTGATTAGGAATGATCGAAATGGCTGATTTTATTGCCTATTAAACTGAAGGACAAATATGCTTAGTGTTGAAAATACGTAGGCTATAAACAATTTACTAAAGCTCGCTGTTTGTTTTAGTTCGCAAGCCCCTGAAGTAATTTAAGCTGGCTTAAAGATAAAACAATTAGATAGTTGCTTTTTCGCCGTTTTAATTACGTTAAGTCCGAAAAAATTGTTTATTCAGTGACATTACTGATCGTCGGCTAAACCCGGATTTTTGTTTTTATTCAGCTTGTGGTTAAGCAGTCCAAACTAAATAAGGACACGATCCCTGTTTTCTCCTTCAATGATGACAATATTGATGAGTGGAGAAGTTGAGTTTAATTCGTAGAGTTATTTACTCGTTGTCGGGCTGACACTGAATTTTGGCAATCAATCTTTGACCACGAAATATCGTTTTTATTTAAAGAAATATCTAAATTTTTAGACTATTAATGAAGTCTTGAAACTTGATGGAGCTTTTTGCGAGTTTGATTGCGGGTTTAGGAAAGATAGTTTTGATATCCAAAGCTTCCATAAAACGGTTATGTCGCAAAGTTTATTGGCAACTACCCCCGAATCATTTAGCTATGACAGAGCAATGGCATTTTCGGAGCTGGGCGACCAGCTCTTTGACGAACTTGCTGCGCGCATAGGAACGCATCGGGAATATAGGCTGTTATTCGAGCATCGGTTGCAGCCTGATTTATTTGCTCAAATCCGACTGGCAGCGGCTAGCTATATTTCCGCTGTCCTAGAAAGTCCTCATCTTTTGTCTGAGGCAGAAATGATTTCTCAGCTTCTGGAGGCTAGGCAGAAGGGACAGTTGCCCAACTATTTAGGGACTGGATTGCTGATGCCCAAGCGAGAGCATATCCTAGCCTTCAATGCTCTGCAGAGAAGTGTGGGCGATGCCTTTTCTCAACTAGGGGCCAATGATCTGATTGATGCGGTGGACTTGCCGGTTAACTTGCGGATGGTGTTTGGAGAAACCCATCCTGACGTGATGAAAATTCCCTTCACCAGCATGAAA
Source organism: Sphaerothrix gracilis Ecp01 (assembly GCF_030405905.1). Taxonomy (NCBI): domain Bacteria; kingdom Bacillati; phylum Cyanobacteriota; class Cyanophyceae; order Nodosilineales; family Nodosilineaceae; genus Sphaerothrix; species Sphaerothrix gracilis. The sequence continues at coordinate 194,907 of NZ_JASATW010000009.1, read as the reverse complement.
CGTCACAGCGATGTCTGGAACGGGGTACATCCAGATGCCACAGTTGTCGTGCTGCCGCTATTTGGGGATATCGATAATATTACGATTGAGGCGGGTGAAATGCCCCGTGAACTAGAGCTACCCTCTATGCGCCTGATGTCTGACTTCAACGAAGGCGCCGATATTCCTATGGTTGTTGCCTATGAAAACGCGAGGCTGCAGCACGGCACTTTGTACTTTAATGATGCTCGCGGTCTGCATCAGACGGTGCGCCGGGTTTCTAGCGGTCTGAGAATTTCCATTGACTTTCGCTTTCGCCGCAAGTTCAATGAAAAATATCGATCAATGATTCCAGCCGAGGCTATGACACCGCCTATCGGTCAAGCACTCGAACAAGACATGAGCGTACCCTATCAGGACTGGCTGAAAGCTGGTAAAGAGACGCTGCTGGTGTTTGATGAAACGATGGCAGCAGCCCGCCAAGCCCGGCAGGCTGGCAATAATGTTCCACTCTATATCCGTAATTATCGAACAGTGAGTTTATTCGAGAGTTAACCTGACTCAAAATCTAAGCGCTGAGTATTTAACCGAGTTTTTGAGGTCAGTAGAGATATAGCTCTGAATCTCAAAAACCCGGTTTTTATTGGCTGAGCTTATTCACTATAGGACGCTAGAATTTGCTCTTTGATCCTGTCTGGTACCGGATCAAGGTGGTCATACTTCCAGTTAAAGAAGCCGACTCCCATCGTTAGCGATCGCAGTTCTAGAATTAGCGTTTGCAGTTCTGCCTCTGGCAGATAGCCAGATACGCAGTCCCAGCCCTGCCACTTAGCCTTGGCCTCATAGCCCAAGATCTGACCGCGCCGACCGCTGATCAGCTTCAGGACGTTGGAGGTAAAGCTGTTGGGCACCGAAATTTCCACTGTGGCAATTGGCTCTAGCAGGGTTGGCTCACAGGCCTGTAAGCCCTCCTGCATGGCAATTCTAGCTGCCTGCTTGAATGCCTGCTCCGAGCTATCTACCGCATGGTACGAGCCGTTGGTGAGCACAACCTCCACGTCTACTACCGGAAAGCCCAGCGGTCCGTGGCTGAGAAACTCCCGCACCCCTGTCTCCACGCTGGGAATATACTGCTTCGGCACCACACCGCCAACAATCGTATTGCTGAAGCTGAAGCCCTCACCGCGATCGCGCGGTTTAATATCCAGATAGACATCGCCAAACTGGCCGTGACCGCCGGTTTGGTGCTTATAGCGTCCGTGAATGGCGGCTTTGGCCCGGCGAATAGTTTCCTTATAAGGAACGCGGGGGGCATGGGTGCTCATCGGCAGGTTGTACTTGCGCTTTAACCGATCGAGGGCAATCTTCAGGTGCATTTCGCCCTGGCCCCAGAGAATCACCTCATGGGTATCGCCGTGCTGCTGCCACACTAAAGACGGATCTTCTTCTAGCAGCTTGTTCAGAGCACCGCTGAGCTTTACCTCGTCGCTACGATTTTCCGGCGCGATCGCCAGCGCATAGACCGGATCTAAGCGCTCAGCTTTAGGCAGCGCCGCTTCTGGCTGGCCATCGCCGTTCGTCAAAGTATCGCCGGTCTGGGCATTTTCTAAGCGAGCAACCACCACAATTGAGCCAGCCTCGGCTGTTGTCAGACTTTGCTGCTGCTGGCCCATGAGATGATAAATACCGCCCATGCGCTCACCGTTGAGGCTGTCGCCATCCCGCAGCGCTCCCTGCCATACTCGCACCAGGGAGAGTTTGCCGCCTTGCGGTGTGTAGTAGGTTTTCAGCACCTGCGCCAATACGTCATCGGCAGCCTCAAGGCCGCGTCGCGCCGCCGTCACTTCCGGTTCGGGGGCTTCTTTCAGCAGCGCGTCTAGCAGCGGGCGCACGCCGTAGTCTTGATTGGCCATGCCCAAGAATACAGGCACAATGAGGTCAGCCCCCAGCTCCATTTTCAGGTCTTGAATGATTTCTTCCTGGGGCGGCTCAATTTCTTCGATCAGTTCTTCTAGCAGGTGATCGTCAAAGTCGGCTAGAGTTTCTAACATTTCGGTGCGGGCCGCTTTTTCTTCTGCCTGTAGCGAATCTGGCAGGGGCACGGGGTCAGCCGGGGCACCGGAATGATAGTGATAGGCTTGCTCAGTTACGAGGTCGATAAAGCCTACCAGTTCCTGTTTTTGGCGAATTGGATACTGGTGGGGCACGATGGGGCGGCTAGAGACGGTCTTGAGGGCGTCGAGAATAGCTGAATAGCTGGCCGTGGCTCGATCCATCTTGTTGACAAAAATCCAGTGGGGAATTTCCCACTCGTCTAAAAACTGAAACAGCGGCGATAGGGTCAGGACTCGGGTGGGGTCGGCTTCGCAAACCACCACCGCCGCGTCTACGCCAATCAGCGCATTGTAGGTTTCCTGCGGCAGCTCTACGGAGCCGGGACAGTCTAGAAACGTAAAACGAATGCCGCCGTACTCAGTACTGGCGGCATTAATTTCTACACTCATTTGGCGATCGCGGGCTTCTGGCGTACCATCCCCGACGGTGTTGCAGTCTTCAACTCTGCCCTTGCGAGAAATGGCTGCTGTGACATGAAGCAGACTCTCTAGCAAAGTGGTTTTACCGCTAGAATAGGGACCCACAATCGCCACGTTTCGTGATCCCGATAATGCTTTCTGGGTCATAATTCGCCCCTTATATTACTAAGAAACAAAAAGCAGAAGCCATCTCGCTCTTTGCAGCGCGATCGCCCCAGCCAGGAACTTTGCAGTGATCCCGGCCTGCTTTAGCCTCAGATTAACCTGTTCATAACCTAGAAAATTGACCCGTTTGAAAAAGTTTATCTAGCTAAGAAAAGTAAGGCGGTATTGCGACTTATATCGCAAAGTTTTCAATTGGACATATTGTGAACGCAGCCGGAATAAACCAGGGCCGACACTGATTTATCCTCAAGGTCGCTGTAGTGCCTTTATTTCTAACTGTTTCTAAGCGCTTAAGTAACAGGTCAAGGCAATCGGAGAAATAGCCGTTTAATACGGGTTTAATTTGGCTAAATCAACTGATCCCCTGTGGCCGCGGTTCAAAAGGAAACGGACCGCCCAGAATTACCCGTCTACAAGCATACCTGCCTTTTTACCGCTCAAAAGTATTCTTCTATACCACAAATATGCCAGAAAATCGTTTTTGTAAGCTTTTCTTTAACTTTTAGGAAGTTTGTGTTAGCTTACTGTAGGCAAGGTTTTTTATACCTTAGCTAAATATTGCAAATACGGTTTTCCTCACTACGCATAATGACCAAGACGACCTCGGCGGTTAAGGCTTTCATCGCCTCCTACAGCAGTGGGCCTTTGACGTACCAGAACTTAGAGAGTGCCGTTGAATCTATTTGTTGCAGCCCCCAATTTAGAAAACTACTGCTTTCATTAATTAGTAGTTCTGCTTTCTCTGAAGCTCTTGGTAGCGAATTTGCTTCAGTAGGGGCTATTAAAGGACTATCAGCCTGTCGCAGACTGCGCAGCGGTTTGAACTTTTCACTCCGTCACTTTTTCAGCTTACTAGCTGAAATGCTGTCAGCTTTTGATTTAGCTGCAGGTATGGAATGGTCAAAGTTTGTTCAGCGCCTGTACGCATCTGACTTGGGCCAGCAAAAGCTCTTAGATACGCTGCTGAACAGTCCTGAAAAGACCTTCTACTCAGAGTTGGCAAATCAGCTAGTTGCCACCAATCCGCACGCGATTTATCCCACGTCTAGCTATCGCCAAAGTCGCGGCTACGTGGTGAGTACTGATGACGATCAGGCCGTAGAAGCGGTGATGCACTCCAGCACGTTTACCTCAATTCGCGTAGTTGAGAACTCTTTGAATCCAGAAGAAGCGCTGTTGAGAGATGTCTATCGGCCATTAGGACGCTGCGTTTGCCTGATTGACCAAAATGTTGAGCGCTTTTATGGCGAACAAGTTGAGCACTATTTCCATCACCACGGGATTCGGCTAGATAAGCTAGTCTACCGGGCAATGGAAGTCGATAAAGGCATTCATACCGTTGAGCGGATGCTGGGGGATTTTAAGCGCCTAGGCGTTTCTCGCAATGAGCCGGTACTGATTGTGGGGGGTGGGGTTCTCACGGATACGGGAGGCTTGGCCTGTGCCCTTTACCACCGCAACACGCCCTATGTCATGCTCTCCACCTCAATTGTGGCCGGGATTGATGCTGGGCCTTCCCCTCGGACCTGCTGCGATGGCTTTGGCTACAAAAACCTGTTCGGGGCCTATCATGCCCCTGTGCTTTCAGTTACCGATCGCTCCTTCTTCAAAACCCTGCGGGCAGGCTGGCTGCGCCACGGCATCGCTGAAATTATCAAAATGGCGACGGTTAAAAACGCAGAGCTGTTTGCCTATTTAGAACAGGCTGGCCCACGGCTTATCACTACGCGCTTTGGCACGCTGAACTGCGAGCCAGGAGATGAGATGAGCCAGCTTTCTCAGAAAATTCTGGGCGCGGCTATGCGTAGCTACGTCGAGGCTGAGTATGACAACCTCTATGAAACTCATCAGTGCCGTCCCCACGCCTATGGGCATACCTGGTCACCTGGTTTTGAGATTGAGGCGGGACTGTTACACGGTCATGCGGTGGCGATCGGCATGGGCTTTGGCGCTTACCTGAGCTACCGCCATGACTGGATTAGCGTTGATGAGTTTCACCGGATTCTGCGGCTGATTAGCTCTTTTGGCCTTAGCCTCTGGCATGATGTTCTACTCAATCAAGAAACTCTCTGGGCTGCGCACGAGAAGATGGTGCAGAAGCGCGGCGGCAACCTGGCTGCTCCGCTGCCCAAAGGAAAAATTGGTGCTTGCGGCTATCTCAATAGCCTGACCCGTGAACAGCTCTATCAGGCGATCGCTGAGTACCAGCAGGTCTGCGCTGACTTGCCTAGAAAAGGAGTGGGCATTGAGCCGCTCTGCGCCGATGTAGGGCTAGAAGATCCCTCAACGGTGGCGCACCACATTCCCCTGTCGTCTGCTGAGGTGTATACCGAAGCTCCAGAGGAACTGGCTTCAGAAGAATTGCTGTCGGGTGTTTAGGAGGGCTAGCTGTGTCACAAGACGTTTTCGACTTTGTTATCCCACTCTACCGGGTGCGCTGGAATACGCGAGCGGTGCTGGAGGGCATCACTTCTCACTACGAGCCGCGCCAGATTCATATCATTACACCGGCAACCGAGGCGCGATCGCTGCGGGAGCAGGTCACGGGCTGGCAGGTTTCGCCAATCTGTGTACACGAGGAAGAATTTTTCTTTCAAAAAAACTGCGAACTCACCAAAGATGAAATCTGCGCGGAACTGGATTTAGGCAAATCTCTGTATACGCCTGGCTGGTTCTATCAGCAGCTCTTGAAGCTGGGAGCCTCCGAGGGGATTGATGATTTGAGCGAGTGGTATGTGGTTTGGGACAGCGACCTGCTGCCAGTGAAAACCTGGCCCCTGATCCGCCAAGAGAAAGCCGCTATTCAGCGCACCTTTGCACTGCTGCAGCACAAGCAGTGGGGCAACCCACAGATTGTCTCTACCTGGGACAAGTGGATTCGCTCAGTGCTGGGAGTAGAACCTCTAACTGACCATGAAGGCACGTTTGTGCCCCATCATATGTGGTTTAAGCAGTCACACCTAAACTCCTTCAAGCAGCAACTCAAACAGTATTTTCAGTCAGATGATCACTGGCTATTGCTGATGATGCGCTCAGCCAACGAGCTAGGCACCTTCAGCGAATACTGGGCCTATGTTTCCTGGGTAGCCGCAACAGCACCAGCTGACCTAGTGTTTCATCCCTATGAGCATTACGGAGTGACCACCGAGCGATTTTTTGACGATGGGACAGGGCTGTTTTCAGCCACGCTGAAGCAGCAGTTGCAGGCGCTGCCGGAGGTGAGCGATCGCTTTACGCCTTCCTACGTAGAACTGGCCAATTTTATTCAGGCTCAGTACGGCTCAGAGGCGCTGCCCTCTTCCCTCTCATTTGAAAGCAGCCCCCGCCATCTCAAAAAAGATGAGCAGAACATGCATATTGAGGAGCTGCGATCGCGCTGGAATCCTCGCGTAGCGGCCTCGCAGGCGAGCTGACTTGCTTCACTGGCGTATTGACCTTGTTAGGGAATCGCTGGAAGACACAATTAGGGAGACGTGAAGAAGCTCTATTGGTGAGCGATCGCGTCTCCCTATATTTTTCCCGCCGCGTCTCGGCTCAATCGAGGGCCAAGCCGAACCGAGTCTTAGCTCTTAGCGGCAAAATCGGTGAAACCTAGCTCAGAGCTGGAGAACCAGCGGTTAGAGTTTTCTCGAAATTCATTCCAGGCAGAGTAGATCTTGTTGTAGCTGCTGTCAGCCGCGGCTAACTCTTCGTACAGCTCAAAAGATGCTGTGCGGGCCGCTTCCATGATCTCATCCGAAAAGCGCTTCAGCTCAACTCCCTGATCCAGCAGGCTAGCTAGAGCGCCGGGGTTGCGGGCATCATAGCGAGCCATGATATTGGCATGGGCCTCTGATGCTGCCGTTTTAAGCACCTGCTGATAGTTAGGCGGCAGGTCGTTCCAGGCATCTAAATTGAAATAGAACGAATATTGAGAAGCGGGTTCCCACCAGCCGGGATAGTAATAAATGGAAGCCGCTTTGTACAGCCCTAGCTTTTCGTCATCATAGGGGCCGACCCACTCAGCTGCGTCAATGGTGCCAAGCTGCAGCGCCTGAAAAATTTCGCCCCCGGCCAGGTTCTGCACGTTGACGCCCAAGCGCTCTAACACCACGCCGCCCAAACCAGGAATCCGCATATTGACCCCCTGCAGGTCACTCGGCGTATTGATTTCTTGCTTCCACCAGCCGCCCATCTGCGTGCCAGAGTTGCCGCCGGGGAAACTAATAATGTTGAAGTCGGAGAGCAGTTCGTGAATTAGCTCTAGACCGCCTCCTTCGTAGAGCCAGGCGGTTTGCTGACGGTAGTTGAGGCCGAAGGGCACTGCCGTATCGAAAGCCAGCGCCTCGTTCTTACCCCGGTAATAGTAAGAGTTGGTGTGTCCGGCCTGGACGGTGCCCTGCTGCACCGCATCTAGTACCTCCAGACCGGGCACCAACTCCCCCGCCGCCGAAATGGTGATTTCAAACCGCCCGTCTGTCAGTTCCCTCACCCGCTCGACAAAGGCTTCGCTGCCGCCGTAAACCGTGTCTAGACTGGGGGTATAGCTAGAGGCTAAACGCCACTGCACGCTTTGACTCTCATCGACCTGCACAGCCGGGCCGCTGCCGGTAGACTGGCTGCTACTCTGCTGACCACAGGCTGCAACAGTAGCTGTAGTGGCCGCGCCTAGCGCTGCGCCAGTGACAAACTTTCTGCGTTTCATAGGTTCACTCTCATCCCGATTATTGAACAATCGGTGATACAGCAGACGCAACGGCCTGCTTTCTACACCACACTAAGGGGTAGCCTACTATACCGCCTTTGGCTTTGTTTGCGTTGCCTGATACAGATGAGCTTGAGATTGCCCGCTTCCCGGTCAACCAGGGTCAACAGAGCCCTGAGGCTAGAGGCGATCGCCCCTGATGGCATCCCAGCCAGTCCTCCTACTGACCCAGCTTTTCTAAGCGTCTAAACACGAACAGAATCGTCAGCGTCACAACGCAGGCAATCAGGCCAATCAGCCACAAACCGCAGGCGGAGACGACACCAATAGCGGCAGAGGTCCAGATGGCGGCAGCGGAAGTGAGTCCGCGAATGCGAATGCGATCGCTCTCGCTGCGAGACTGCTGCACAATTTCCCCGGCTCCCAGAAAGCCAACACCGGAAGCCACGCCCTGAATCACCCGGCTGAGCACATCGGCACTTTGGGCGACAGCCCCGGTTTGAATACTGCTGAGCACAAACAATGCAGAACCAAAGCTAACCAGCATGTGGGTGCGTAGTCCGGCTGGCTTGTTGTGACTTTCCCGCTCCCAGCCAATGACTGCGCCGAACAGCAGCGCCAATCCCAGTCGCGCCAATAGATTTGGCCATGTCAGCGGTAGCAGCAGTTGCGATCCCGAATTCAAAGAAGCTCCTGGGTTAAGAAAAGGTTAAAATAAGGCCCTATCGCTATTGTATAGCAGTCATTCCTGCCTTTGAATAAAGCTGATGCCGCCAGCCTTTCAGGCAGGATAATGCTGTTCACTTAATAAAACGGTAGGCAAAGAACTAAGCGTCTGATGTTGCAGCTGCTGCCCGATCTAAATGGTTTAGAGTTGCTAAAACCCAGATGGGCTAACGTCGCGGCGTTCAGCGTGTGGGCGGAAGGTAGGCACAACAGGGCTTGATCTACCTTGCATAGGATTACAGTTTGACCGAACTTATTTAATTTGATGTAGTACGGTATCGTACAAAGCTAGTTTCCCTCTTTAGGTTAAAGACAAATTCTTTAGACGATACGGAGCCTTACTGGCACAGCTATACCGATTGGCTAATCAAGTACGCCAATATTTTTTACAGATTTTTCGCCAAAACATGTCCCATAACCGACCGCAGCGCCCCATAGCTTTAGAGAACCGTCTGCTTGCCTCTTTGCCTACCGCAGAGTATCAGCGCCTTCATCCCCACCTAGAGCACGTCAGGCTGTCGTTGGGGCAAGTCCTTTACGAAAGCGGCCAGCCGATTGAACACGTTTACTTTCCGCTCAATTCACTGGTTTCGCTGGTTAGTTCAGGTTTGGAGCCGGCGGCAACCGAATTTAATCTAGTAGGTAATGAAGGGTTGGTCGGCATGTCTGCCTTACTGGGCGGCGGTTCCACCATCAATCGGGCGGTTGTGCAGGTAGCTGATGGCGCCATGAAGATTGACGCTCAGACCCTCAAGGCCGAGTTTGAGCGAGGAGAAATTCTCAATAAGCAAGCACTGCTTTATCTACAGCTATCTTTCACCCAAACAGCTCAGAACGTTGTTTGCCGGATACACCACTTAGTTGAGCCTCGCCTCGCTCGCTGGCTCCTCTCCATTCAAGATCGCCTGCAGTGTAATGAAATGCCAATGACTCAAAAATATATCGCTTTACTTCTAGGTACGCGGCGGGCCACAATCAACACAGCCGCAGGCCATTTGCAGCAGCTTGGCCTGATTCGCTACAGCAGAGGCCAGATCACTATCGTCGATCGCCCAGCGCTAGAGCAGAGTGCGTGTAAATGCTATGCGCTACTGCAAGCAGAACAGGTACGGCTACAGACTATTAGCCGCACAATCTATGAGGCGTAGGCTATGCCTTTTTCTCCCAACGGACCAGATCAAAGCCAGTCTGAGTCTCCCCTATCAGATGTGGCGAACTATTTGCTGGCGGCTCTACCCAAAGCAGACTATCTGCGACTGTCGCCTCATTTTAGACGGGTAGATCTGGCTCTAGGACAGATTTTGTACGAACCGACTGAACCGATTGCAACGGTCTACTTTCCTAGCCAGTCCATGGTTTCACTGGTACAAATCATGGAAAACAGCTCGACTATTGAAGCGGGTATCGTGGGCAATGATGGCATAGTCGGCTATCCGGTTTATTTGGGCGGGCAGTACGACTCTAGCCGCGCCATTGTGCAAATTGCAGGCAGCGCGATCGCTTTGGACGCCTCTGTACTTAAGTCCGAGTTTGAGCGAGGCGGGGCACTGCAAAAGTTGCTGCTGCGCTATACCCAGGCGCTGCTGTCACAAGTCAGTCAAACAGCCGCCTGCAATCGCTTTCATTCTACAGAAGAACGACTAGCCCGCTGGCTTTTGCAGTCACAGGACTCTGTACGATTGGATACCTTAGACCTTACTCAAGACTTTTTATCCAGCATGTTGGGTACCCGTCGCGCCAGCGTCACAGTCGCAGCCGGCATCTTGCAAAAAGCTGGCATCATCCAGTACAACCGAGGCCAAATCAAAATTTTGGATCGCACAGCGCTGGAATCGGCTACCTGTGAGTGCTACAGCCTGGTCAAGGCGGAATATGCTCGCTTGCTTGACGCCCAAATCAGATAGCTGCAAAATTTAGGGCCAAAAGCTAGGTACGCTAGCGTACACATAAAGACAGTGAGTCATGGCATATTAGATAGGGCTAGCTATTGAGAAATTCCCTCTATGGTCAAGCTACCGAAGCTGCGAGTTTTTAGTAAATAGCATATTTAGCAAGTCAAGAGGGAGCCTGAAATGGCCTTTAACAGGCACAGCATTCTACTGGTAGAAGACGACTCGAACGATATTTTGTTTATCCAGAGGGCCTTTCGTCGGGTCAATGCGACCAATTCCATTCAAATCGTTAAGGATGGCGATGCTGCCGTTGATTATCTAGCGGGTGTAGGGACCTATGCCGATCGCGATCGCTACCCTTTACCAGCCCTAATTTTGCTGGATTTGAAGCTGCCCCGTCGTTCTGGAGTCGAGGTTCTAGAGTGGATAAAACAGCAGCCGGCTCTCAAGCGCATTCCAGTTGTTGTCTTGACATCTTCTAGGGAAAGCCCAGATATCAATCGTTCCTATGATTTGGGCGTTAGCTCTTATCTGGTCAAACCTGTTAGCTTTGATTCACTGGCAACGATGATCTCAGTCATCGATGCTTACTGGCTACAGCTCAACGAGTATCCTACGGTTTCAGTCGCTAACTAACTGGGCGATCTTTCTGGGGCTATGGGGATGTCAGGGCCATCGTCGGGTTGCGCTCTAGCTCTGCTCGCTCCCAGTGACCCAGGTTGGCGGCAGCTTCGTAGGTGCTTTGCAAGAAAGCTAGGAGGGCTGCGTCTGGGTGTTCTGCCTGACGCAGCGCTGCGTAGGGTAAAACAAATTCCTGCAGCTCAGGACTATAAAAAGCGCTTTCTGGCAGGACTGGGTAATCAGCAAATCCGTCGGGGGCCGGATAGGCATAGGCATAGAAAAGCGCTTCTGTGCCGTTACCACCGGGCCAAAAGCCACAGCTACTAACTTCATGAGAATAGGCTTCGCGGGTCACCCAGTCAGCCATGTGGGGAACACCGCCGGGGTGTTCTGGTGCCCGCCGCCCTGAAAACCGCGTCACCGCCAGATCGCAACTGCCCCAAAAAAAATGCACTGGACTGCATTTGCCCAAAAAGCGAGCTCGAAAGGCGTTCATGACGCGATCGCTCTGAACTAAAATCCGCCAAAACCGCTGGGCGTACTCAGGATCATAGGTGCTGTGCTGACCATCTTGCTCAAATGGAATTGGGTTGGCAATTTCCTGCGGCATTGTCCAGATTTTGACCTCAATGCCTAGCTGCATTAGGGCGCTCATCAGGTTTCTGTAGAAGTCTGCCACTGAGCAGGGGATTAGGGCGCGGTTGTGAAGATTGCCCTCGCTGGTTTCAATCCGCAGCAGATGATCCAAAAAGTCAAAGCTGATTTGAAAGCTGCTGAAGCCGTAGGGAATTGCGCCAGTGGTGAGGCCACGCGGCGTGACATAAAGCGTAGACTGCCACCAGTGATTGAGCTTAGGGGCGAGCGCCATGCGGATTTTACCAACAACTTGCGTCCAGAGGTGCAGGGTTTGATAGGTGTCTTGCCAAGCGGCCAGCGGTAAAGCAGGCCAAACGCTATCAGCAGGCAAATCCGCAACAGAAGCTGTCATAGCCACAGTCCTCAAAGCAAGATGGATGATGCAGTTAGCTTATGTCACGCTGTCAGACAAGCCGACAGAATTTCAGTCTCTTTTCAGCTTCCTGGGCTTTGATCCTCAGCAAAGGCGCTGTCCTTTGACTACTGCGATCGCTGCTTAAAAAACGATCGTTTATGGCTGAGAGCCAAGGTAGCCACGCGAAAGAAAAGGTAGATCAACGGTGGTGCCGCTGGCTGCGCCTACGGTAACCGAGAGGCCGCTGCCGCCTGCCTTAGTGCGAATATAGGCCAAGCCTTTTACCCCAGCGGGAGTATTGATCAAGCTGGTAAGAAGGCCCACTTTTTCGTTATTCAGCATGACAGGCGACTGCAAAGGTACTTCGCGATCGAGCTGAATTCCCCAAAGCTGCTGCTTGACGCCCTGATAGGTATTGAGCCGCGCGATCGTCTCCTGCCCGATATAGCAGCCTTTTTCAAAGGAAACCGCGTGCCAGAGTCCTGCTTCTAAGGGATTGATTTCTGCGGTCAGTTCGCTACCGGGCATGGGCCGTCCTTGCTCAATCCGCAATCGCTGCCAAACCTGCTCTCCTAAGGGAACGGCTCCAGCCTCGACTAGCTTTTGCCACAGGGGAGCTGCCTGCTCTGCCGCTGCCAATAGGGTATACCCCGGACTAGATAGGCCGCTGCCTACCGCCACAAGCACCTCAGCTTGATCAAGCTCAACAGTTTGATGGCTAGCGTGAGGCTGACCCACTAACTCTGGCGCTCCTAGTTGCGCAACTAGGCGATCGCTCTGAGGCCCCAGCAGGCTAAAAGCCGCTATTTCTGCGGTTGCATCCTCAAGCTTGACTTTATCGGCAAAGAAAATATAGCGATCCATCCAGTCAATAAGTTTTTGCTGCATTTCCGGAGATGTTAGCAACAAGACCGAATTTTGCTTTACATAGGTCGATACTAAGTCAAGAGTACGGGCCGTTGAGGTGACGAAGACTGTGTCACAGCCCTGCCCTGGCTGGAGCTGTTGTAGATCATGGGTGGTTTGATTATGCAAAAACCGCAGGCGATCGCTATCAGTAACGCGAATTTTTCCCCAGTGAGAGCGACAGGCGATCGCTAATCCCGTTTGAGCCGCTTCATAAGCTGCAGCATCATTGCCAAAGCTGAGCGGTAAAGTCTGGCTGCTGTCGAAGGTGGCCCCTGCCTGAGTTTGCAGAGTGGCTAAAGACTGACTCATACGGGTTCGCTGCTCTGTATCTAACTGTCCAGTATTTTAGCGATATTCTCTGTGGCTCAGCCCCCAAACCCTACGGTTAGCGGGGCAAACAGGTGAGATATTTCACGTATTCTTCAAAAAACTGCCGTAAAACACCGAAAATATCCCTTTATTGCAAATTTAGCTGAGAATTCGCTGAGAATTTACCCTTTTTTGCAAAAAGAAAGCAATAATTGAGGCTGATTTGACTCATTATGATGGTGCTTACTCAAACAGATCAGATGGCTATTCGTACCGTTATTAGCGAGCATCTGCAAGCCCTACAGGCCAGCCAGGGCAGCAGGGCTTTTGCCTTGACGGCTCGACCGCTGCAGCAGAGGTATAAGAGCGCTGCCAATTTTGTCCGCATTATCCGCACAAACTACCCGCCGCTCTGTCAGCCCCGCTCAGTGGTCTTTGAAAGCCTGACGTATTTTCAAAATATTCCGACTCAGCTAGTGATGTTTTTATCCCAGCGCTCAGAGCTATTTCGAGCGATATACCTGATGGAAAAACAGTCCATGAGAAGGTGGTTAATCCTTGACTGGTACTGGTTTCAGGTAGAAGAGTAGCTTAGTAGCCACCCAGCAGTCCCTTGGCCTTGGCCTGTCGTTCTGCCCAGCGAAACACCAGTAGTCCCGCCCCAAAGTAAAAGCCACCGTTGGCGATCGCAATGCCCAACTGTAGCGGATCAAGCCCTTCACCCCGCGCCATCAGATCTCGCAGCAGCCCTGTACTGGGCAGCATGGGCAAAAGCTGCGCCACCCAATAGCCTGCTCCTGCCCATTCTTCAGTCGGAGCTGCTAGCAAAAACAGCAGCGCAAACTGAAATACACCCAGTACCTGCTGCACCCGTTTAAACACCAAGGCACAGGCTCCCATAAAGAAAGCCAGACCATAGCCAGCCAGCAGCATCGTCGCCAGGGGTAAAACCAGGGTGGGGGGGAAGGCCAAGCGGCTGCCCGTAATGCCGATCAAAATGGCTAAAATCAGCACAATCAAACTCATCCGCAGGGCCAAGCTAGCAAAAGCGCGAGCAATGAAAACTTTAGGTGCCCCAAACGGTGAGAGAAAAACCTGCTCCAGGGTGCCCGTCTGCGCTTCAAGCTGCAGGCCAATGGCGATGTCGTTGACGATATAGAGAATCAGCGTCCAGGCTACGTAGCCAATGACGACGGCATCAAGGCGATCGCCAAAACCCATGCTGGGTCCGGCCATGTACTGAGCGCTGAGAAACAGGCCATAGAAAACAGTGGTGATAATAAAGAGTCCGGCAATGACTTCAGCGGGGTAGCGGATGAACTGAATCCAGGTGCGCTTGAGTTCGCCGAGGAGGAGGGGCAGCATTTTGGGTAGGTGGGTGGGTGGATGGGTAATGGCTAGGTAGAGGAGATGAGGGCGATTGGGGAAGATAGAAGCGCTCCCGTGAGCGGAGCCGAACGGAGCAGGACAAGATTACCGATCGCGGATCAGTTTGAGGAAAACCTGAGTGAGGTCAGCTTTGTCTTGCGTCACTTCGAGCAGGGGGAGGGGCTGAATTAGATTGAGGAGGCTATAAAGCTGAGCGGGTTCGCCAGCGAAGGTGAGATGATCGAGGTGGATGGTGGCACCAAGAGCGGCGATCGCCTGCTGTTGGCTTGCTGTCAGGTCACCCTCGAAGGTGATGCGATAGGTAGAACCAGAAAACTGGCGGATCAGCTCTTGAGTCGGTTTTTCGGTGATAATCTGGCCTTGACGAATGACCGCAACGCGATCGCTCAGCTCTTCAGCCACGTCGAGCTGGTGGGTCGTCAGTAAAATCGCGCAGCCGGACTGAGCAATCTGCCGCACCAGGGCTTTGACGGTTTCGCCAGCTTCCACGTCTAGGCCCAGCGTGGGTTCATCGAGCAGCAGTAGGCGGGGCTGATGGATCAGGGCAACGGCGATCGCCAGTTTTTGCTGCATCCCCCGCGATAGCTTTTGCACCGGGGTATGGCGTTTGTCTGCCAGGTCAAACTGGTCTAGCAGGTCAGCGCCGCGCTGGCGGGCGAGCCGACTGGAGAGGCCCCGCAGCACGCCGAAATAGTCTAAGTTTTCCAGGGCGGTCAGCTTCCAGTAGAGATTGCGGTTGCCTTCTAAAACAGCCCCGACCTGCTTCAGGGCGCGGGCCTGCTGATGGGGATCGAGTCCGGCAATGCGGACGCTGCCGCTATCGGGGCGAATCAGTCCGGCAATCATCTTAATTGTGGTGGTCTTGCCTGCCCCATTGGGGCCTAGAAAAGCCAAGACTTCCCCGGCATGAATAGTCAGGCTGACATCCCGCACTGCCTCAAAGCGCTTTTTGCCGCGACCATAGCCTTTGCGTAGGTGATGAGCTTCTAGAGCGATCGCCGCTGATGGCAGGTTCAGCTCAGAATGGGTAGTAGGAAACGAGGGTAAATCCAGCGTCATAGCGTCGGGGCACGTAATGCCTTAACCTTTCTTAAGAATCTCTCATTATCCTAACGTGAAACCATGAGCCAAAAAGAGCAGCTAATTGCGATGGCCGAAGACGAGCTGACCGAATACAGCACCGACGCTCGCAAAATTGAAAAGCTGCGCCGTAAGTTTAGTTTTGCTGTCTCGCGGCAGCAGCAGCAGCAGATTCGAGCCGAAATTGCGGCGGAAATGCCCAAGAACTTTGTGGCGCAACTGGTCGAAGAAAACCGACAAACCGTGGCCCTGCCGTTTTGGGGCATCGGCGGTTTGGGGCTGCTGTTGGGCATCTCATGGACGCAGCCTTTAGACTTTATTGCCACTGGCATCGGCTTCTACGCCGCGTTTCAAATTCAAAAATGGGGCTGGAATCTACAGGCTCGCCGCTTGGTAATCCAAACTATCGACGACATTGAATACCGTATTCAGCACCCAGATGAAGCTGAATAAGCTTCAGGACTGAGCCACGGCAGCGAATACCCGTTCAATGTGGCTGAGATGAGTCTGAACTAAGGCTTCATCTTGGGGATGGATGGTCTGCAGTAGGTCAATCCGCCAGCCAATAGAGCGATGCAGTTCTCGTAATTCTTGATTCACCGCGCTGACCCTGTCGGCATCGGCTGCAGCAGCGGCAGCGGCTAAATCTGCTTCTAACTCAGCCTGTTCACGCTGTAGCAAAGCCTGGGCCGCTTCTATCTGTCCGGCAACCCCCCCGGCTTTAACCACGCAAAAAACTTCCATCAGGTGACGGTGATGCTGCGTTAAGGTCGCTGTCTGGGCGGGTGACAAGCTGGCAGCCGACTGGGCCGTCATAGACTGCTGCCACCAGCTCAAAATTTGCTCAATTCGCTCAGGCGTAAACAATGGCGTTTGAGCCAGCCTGCTATCTGCCTCGGTATTCACAGAAAACTGCCTCAAGATCTCGGCTATTCATCGCTAATTTATTAAAATTTATTGAGAGATGCAATTATTTACCTCCTATGGCCGCCGCTAAAGACACTTTATTCGAGCGATTCTTGGCACCCGCCTTTAATTTCCTCGTCGATCGCGAGGCTTTGCTCCGCTATCGCAACAGCATTGACTGGCAGCAGGAGCGCGATCGCCGCCAGCGGCCCGACTTTATCTATCCCAGCTACTACCAGCAGCAAAACTTTCACGGCATCAAAGGCGGCTACCTGACTGCTGACGCTGCCGTCACCTACGATCCCATCACCCGGTACGTACTGCCTCCCAACGAAACCTGGGTGCGACAGGCTCTCGTGGAGCAGGTCAAAACCAAGCCCCGGCGCATTCTAGATCTGGGCTGCGGCACTGGCTCGACGACGCTGCTGCTCAAGCAGGCATTTCCTGAAGCTGAGGTAGTTGGCCTAGATCTCTCCCCCTATATGCTTAAGGTAGCGGCAGATAAGGCCCAAACCCAAGCTTTAGATATCACCTTTACGCATGGTCAGGCCGAGGCGACTGAATTTCCGGCAGCGAGCTTTGATCTGGTAACAGCCAGTCTCCTCTTTCATGAGACGCCGCCAGCCGTTTCCCAGCAGATTCTGCAGGAAGCTTTTCGCCTGCTGACGGCGGGGGGGGAGGTGCTGATTCTCGATGGCAGTCAGACAACGCTGCGGCAAACCACCTGGCTAATGGATATTTTTGAAGAACCTTATATTCAAGACTATGCCCAGCACAGCGTTGATGCCTGGCTGGGGGCTGCGGGCTTTGGTGCGGTTCGGACAGAGACGCTTTGGTGGGTGCATCAGGTGAGCCAGGGAATTAAGCCACTGATGAGCCAAACGCCTCAGTGGTCAGTTGAGACTGGAACAATGGTAGGTGCTGCCGTTTAAGCTGATTTCATCGCCAAAACTAGCCGATTGCAATGCCCCTCAAAGCCGTTTTATTCGATTTCAATGGCGTCATTCTCAAGGATGAGTCACTGCATCAGGAGCTAATCCAGGAGCTGCTGATTGCCGAGAACATGCGGCCTGATCCAGCTGAATATGCCGAGCTTTGCCTGGGCCGCAGCGATCGCGCCTGTTTGACGGCTTTGTTCTCCAAGCGGGGCCGGGTGGTGACGCCTGCCTATCTCGATCGCCTGGTGGCGCAAAAGTCTAAAGCTTACCTAGAGCGGCTAACCGCGATGGCAAAGCTGCCTTTGTTTCCCGGCGTCGATGATTTGATCTTCAAAGTCAGATCGGCTCAGCTCAAAATGGCGATTGTTTCCGGGGCGCAGCGGGCTGAAATTGAAACGGTGTTAGAGCGGGCTAACCTGGCAGAGCACTTTGCCGTGATTGTGGCGGGAGATGATTTGACAACTGCCGCCAGCAAGCCGCAGCCCGATGGCTACAAGCTAGCGGTTGAAAAGCTAAACCAGGCTTTTCCAGCGCTGGCGCTGACGGCGGCTGACTGCTTGGCGATTGAAGACTCTTTTGCGGGCATTGAGGCGGCAAAGCAGGCAGGAATGCGCGTTGTGGGTGTGGCACATACCTACCCGTTTCGGATGATGCATCGGCGGGCTAACTGGGCCGTTGATTATCTGTTTGAAGTTGATCTTGACTATATTCGCGGCATCTATGATCCGGCCTTGGCTCTGCCTGCAATTGACTAAGTCGGTAGGCGCAGTTAAACAGGAGTAAAGGTAGTAGACTGACACGTCTAAAACAGTGCAAATTTTTAAAAGGCTGAAATTCTTGTATCCGGTGCGTTACGCCAGCGCCAACAGCACCTTATTTTAGCTGTGTCACGACAGTAGGCTGTGGTTGAGGCCATACACCAACCCCCGTCTGGGGTATGCTGCATCTTCCTGCCCCAGCGCCCCGTATCAGCCTGGGCCTGCAAGACGCTGGTAAACCGAGAAGCCGGGGTGGTTTTTAGCCTGCTCAATCTTCCACGAGTGAAAGTTCATTTTTATAGAAGCAATACATAGGCTGACCAGTCTCGTCAGTATAGAGAGCGGCGGTTTCTAGGTCATATAAATAGACTAGAACTTCAGTTTCGGCAGCCGGAAACGCAGCAGTAATCATCTCGGCTACAATGCCGTAGTCATAGCTGCGAGAACTGGCTGCCACAGGGTAGAAGGGGCGCTTGAGACGCACCATATCACCTGCTTTCATGCCTCTTCATTGGACTGCAAGCCTAGCTGTTTTTTCTTTTGCTTCAGGGCTTTCCAAGCGGCTTTGACTTCCTGATAGGCTTCTTGCGGAGATAGCTTGCCTGCTGTTTGCAGATTGAAGATATAGCCGACGCGCTGCGAGAAAAACTGTAGCTCGGCGTCGAAGGCGATATTTTCTGAGGTCGCGGGTCCGTAGTACCGGGAGCGGGGAAATAAAAATTCAGAAGAGTGCATTTTACTAGCGCGAATATTAAATCATTTTCTGCCTAAACTTAACCTGATCTTAACCTTGCGGGTGAAACTCGTCACAACTCTATAGCGATCGCTCGCGATCGCCCCTGAGTTCATCCCGGCGTCGAGACAGTCCTCGCTATTATTCCCGCTCCCTCAGTAGGCAAAACGACTGCGGCGATCGCCTGCAGAGGCCAAACGCTATGCCTGTGTCAGTGATCAAGCCCGCCCGGTTAGAACATCAGCGTAAACTGCCTGCCCATTGGCTAAAATACGGCTGACAGCCAGGATCTGCCGCAGGAATGCGCTGCCCTCTCACTTTTAAGATTGGCTAAGGTAAGAAGCTTAGTTGGCGATCGCGGAAGATGACGGCGGCAGCAGCGACTGCTTAACTTTATTTAGAAACTCGTTGATAATAGCCGCGCACGCTGCGGGATTCACCTGCAGGATCAGGTGCGGCCCTTCAACTGGCTTCACCTCAATCTGAGGCGCAACTCGCTTTAGCGTTCTGACAGCGCGAGCAGGAATTAGGCGATCGCGGGTGGGCTGGATGTAATAGCAGGGAATATCAATTTCAGCCGTATTTTGCTCAAGCAGGCTGATAGCATACATGCGGTTGGCAATGACTTTAGGATTTACCTGTTTGAGCGCCTGCTGGAAGCTATCAAACAGATCGTCAATGGCATCAGCCCCTAGAAAAAATAGCCTCACTAGCCACCTGGGCAAAGGCATACTAAACAACAGTTCTAGGGGCAAAAAGCGGACTATGCGCAGCAGGGTGGGGCGGGGTGGCTCTACAAAAGTAGCGCAGAAAATCACGCCGCGAATGTTTCCCGGCTCTCGCTCTAGCAGCTTGATGGGCAAAGGCCCCGAAAAAGACTCCGCTAGCAGCACCACGTTTGGCTTATCGGCAATTTGAGACTCAACCAGGTCAGCCAGTTCGCTGTAGGACAAGACCTCGTCGGTGGGGTAGTCGATCACCTCGGCCTCAATTTCATCGGGAAGCTCATCGAGCAGGGGCTGAAACAGCAGCCCGGTTGCATCCATACCGGGGAGCAAAATTAGCTCCAGTGGAGGGTTCGGTGTCATCAAAGAATTTTAGTTTGCCGTCAGTTCATCGTTGCAGATAGCCCTATTGGCTTCATACCGGCAATCGATAGACCTTTACTTAGCTTAACGAGCGATCGCCCTGACCGGATCTTTAACCTCGATTTGCTGATAAAGCGTGTCTCGCTGCTGGTAAGGTCTGCCCGCAGAAGCGATCGCGGCCTGCAAATCGCTTACTTCCATGCAGGTGCCGCCCTGTGCCCCCGCCATCGTGGTGATGTGTTCCTCCATCAGCGTCCCGCCAATGTCGTTGCAGCCCCAGCGCAGCGCCTCAGTCGCCCCGGCCAGCCCTAGCTTCACCCAGCTGGGCTGATGGTTCGCAATCCAGTTGCCCAAATAAATGCGTGCCACCGCCGTCAGCTTCAGCGCATCCGCCAGCACGGGCTGGTCACGCCCTACGCGGCGGCGCAGCGGTTTGGGAGCTTCCTGACCAATGAAAGGCAGCAAAATAAATTCGCTAATCCCTGGATAGCCCTGAGCTAAAGACTGCTGTTGAAGCCGTCTAAGCTGGTCAAAGTGATAAATCTGCTGCTCTGGCGTCTCGATATGCCCAGAAAGGAGGGTGCTAGTCGTGGGCAAGTCTTCGGCGTGGGCCAGCCCCACAATTTCTAACCAGGTGGCGCTATTGATCTTTTCGGGGCACAGCACTTTGCGCACGGCATCGTCTAAAACCTCAGCCGCCGTACCTGGTAAAGAGCCGACTCCGGCATCCCGTAGGGCGGCTATCACCTGCCGGTACGTCAGGCCGTCCTGACGGGCAATGAACTGGACTTCCTGCGGCGAAAAAGCGTGAAGATGGAGCGACGGAAACGCCTGCTTGATCGTTTCAACCAGCTGCACATAGTATTTCAAAGAACTGCCGGATACCTTAGCCTCTGGATTCAGGCCCCCCTGCATACAAATTTCAGTCGCGCCTCGCTGCACGGCGTCGGCGGTCTTTGCCAGGATTTGCTCCCACTCTAGCCAATAAGCCCCGGCCTGGTCGGCATCGCGGCGAAAGGCGCAAAAGCTACAGTGCTGCTCGCAGATATTGGTGTAGTTGATATTGCGGTTGATAACGTACGTTACCACTGCACCCGCCTGCCGCTGCCTGAGAATGTCTGCGGTTTGCTGAATAGCCGCGATCGCTTCGGCACTTTGCTGTTTTAGCAGCGTTACGCCGGCTGCCGCTGAAATATCTGCCCCTGCTAGGGCTTGATCTAAAATCTGCTCAACATTCATTGTTTGTCTGGTTTTCTATTTATTGTGACAGGATTTGAGCTGACTTATAGGGACTGCCAGCAAAGATATTTCAAAAGAAGGATGAATTTATAAAAGACGCTGATACTCCGCGATGGAAACTCGCTATTTGGTTAAAATCACTTCTACCTCATGTGAGAAGAATCTTCTTTAACCCATTGAATAAGCTAAAAACAGAAATCAAAAAAGGTTTCGACTGTAAGTGAGAAGTACGCAGGAAGTATTGTTATGACATACCGATTTGGCACTGCCTTGTTCAGCGCTTTAGCCGGAGTTTTGTTAGGTGCTCTAACCGCATCTGCCAGCACTGTAGAAGTCGAAGGCAAACAGAAATTAAGTCAGAGATTGATTAGGGAATCTGAATTTAAGCAGCGTTCTCAGCTTGAACAAGTTGATCAAAGTAAGCGAACTTATCAAGATATTAGCGGCGCAATTAATAGCGACAATCAGGTAGACGTGCGCGTTATCAATAAAACTGGTGCGATGATTAGCTACGAGGCTGTTAGCTCTACCCCAAATCGAATGCTGATGGCGAATGAAAATGCCATGCTGATGGATCTGCCTCTGCCGCTCAATATGTTAGTGACTCGCAGCGATGAAGGTTTAGTTGACCTTGATGTCAGCGTTACTCGTAACGGCGTGATTGAGATGACGGTCTTACCCGGTAATTCCATAGACACGACTCAAGGGGCTATGGCGCTGCGTCCTAATGGAGAACTGTTTGTTTATTAATCTTCGGGCAAAATGCCTCAGTTTTTAACTGAACAAACTTTAACTGAACAAAGCCGCCGACTCTAGAGCCGGCGGCTTTGCGCCAAAAAAAGCAGAGATAGCAACGTCAAACAAACAAGCTCTTATTCATCAACCTATCTTTGTCATGCACATTAGAGATAGTGTTTTTGGTTGCTAGATTTAAAGCGTCCGGCGACAAAATCTCGTTTTTGCCGATGCTTAGTTGAACGCCCTGACACCCGCTTGCGCCACATCCGAAAGCTCGACGGCTTCATCTCTCGTCGCATTAAGGCAATGACTTCTTTTTCACTCAGGCCAAACTGAATTTCAATCGCATCAAACGGCGTTCGATCTTCCCAAGCCATTTCAATCACGCGATCGATCGCGTTAGACTCTAAAGGTGGCAGCTTCATAGTTCTTAATAAATCTCTTCATCTATGGTAAATCACGCTACAAAGAATCGCAGACTATAGATAGTCAGAATCAACATGACCTTTTTTCAGGCAGATGCCGAGCTGCAGGCTGCGGTTAACGACATACTGGCCGCTACCTGGGCCAAATTTCCGGCTTTGGCTCAAAATCAGATTGCCCTCACCTGGCTGATCTACGATCCGCCCGTCATCGTCAACACAGGCGGGGCGATTAGCCCAGAAACTTTTTGGCAGTACCAGCCACGGGGCGTTGCCTATCGAGGCGTTGAGCTGATTTATCCGGCCAGCGTGGTGAAGCTGTTTTATCTAGTGGCTGTGCAGGAGTGGCTAGAACAGGGCATGATTCCCACCTCGTCAGAGCTAGAGCGGGCTATGCGTGACATGATTGTTGACTCTAGCAATGACGCCACGGGCTTGGTGGTTGACGTTTTAACCGGCACCACCAGCGGCCCGGAGTTGACGGCTGGCCCGTTTGAAACTTGGCAGCAACAGCGAAATCTGGTCAATCGCTATTTGCGATCGCTGCAGTGGCCCGAACTGGCAACTATTAACGTCAATCAGAAAACCTGGTGTGATGGCCCCTATGGTCGGGAGCGGGTATTTTTGGGAGACGCTTTTGAGAATCGCAATCTGCTGACAACTGACGCCACGGCCCGCCTGGTTCACAGCATTATTGGTGGAGTTTCTGTGACTTCAGCGCGATCGCAGGCGATGATGCAGCTCATGCAGCGCCGCCTAGATCCTCAAGCCCTGGCTGCCGATCCAGAAAATCAGGTGACGGGCTTTTTGGGGGCAGGTGTGCCTCAGTCAGCTCAGGTTTGGTCAAAAGCGGGACTCACCAGCAAGGTGCGTCATGACGTGGCGTATGTGGAAGCGGCAGGGCGATCGCCCTATTTGCTAGTGGTTTTTACAGAAGGGACGGCCCACAGCCAAAATGAGGCGATTTTACCGTTTGTTTCGCAGCAGGTGTGGCAAGCAATGGCTAGGCTCTCGCAGACGGCCTCCTAACTTAGCTAGCTACAGCTTTGCAGCGCGATCGCATGATTGTATACCTTCCGATTCTGGGAGGAAGTGGTAGAATCGCTGACAATTCTCTATTTTTACTGCAGCAGGTTAAACACTCTGTCTGACCTGCTTTGAGTAAATCTGGACTAGAGATAATCTAGTGCTTTTGCCTTTGGTGTTGAGTGATTGCAAACGACTTTTTTGAGGAGTGAACGAACAAATGGCTTCTATGCAACGAATTTCTTTGCTAACGGGAATGGTTTCTATGGCGGCGATCGCCGCTGGTTTGCCTGTTCAAGCTGCGGTGATGGCCGAACAGGTAGATGTTCAGGCTGCCTCTGCAGCAGAAGTGGTTGAGACGGAAGGGCTGATGGCTCAGGCGATCGCCGCTGATGTCGCTGTCGAATCTAGCGAAGCCGAGACGGCGGCTGAGGCTACGGCCCAACTAGATGAGCAAGTCGCTGATGCCGCAGAAACTGTTGTAGAACCTTTGGCTACTGAGGTTGAGCTAACCGATGCGGTGGTAGCAGCAGAATCTGAGCTGACAGAGACTGAAGTTGCTGAAACAACCCCTGTTTTTGCTGAGATTACTGACGAGTCAATTTCAACTTCTGCCACAACTCTGCTCAATGCTTCTGAGGCAGAAATTGCTTTAGTTGATCAGGCTGAGGCTGAAGCCAAACCGATTGAAACGTCTCAAACTATTGCTCAGGGAACCCGTCCTTTCTACCGAGGTATCGCCCCCTTCTATTTGGGAATCGGCGGTAATATTGGCGTTGGTGATGATGATGCTTCTGCTGTGGGTGATTTTGCCTTTGCCGCTATCAGCAAGATTTCTCTCGGCCCCCGCTTTGCCCTGCGTCCTTCCCTGCTGGTCAGTGAAAACGATACGTCTCTCGCAGTGCCGCTCACCTATAACCTCCGACCCGTACAGAAGAACCGCTTTACGGTGGCTCCTTTTATCGGTGCCGGGGTTGACATTGCCTTTGATGGGGATACGGGTCTGCTGCTCAACGGCGGCTTAGATGTACCTCTCTCGCGGCAGTTTACCTTCAACAGTCAGGCCAATTTCCGGATTACGGATGATTTCTCGGCAGGCTTGATTTTGGGCGTAGCTTACAATCTGCCTATCTTCTTTGAGTAAACCTAAAATCTGAGCGTAGGGCGGGCAAAGGGCTAGCTCCTTTGTCCGCCCTATTTTATGTCTGTTTAGGCTGAAAGCTACAGCCAGAGGCGGCGGGTTAAAATCGCCATGACTTCGCCGGGGCGTCCGGTGGGGAGCAGTTTGCTCCAGTCGTTGGGTTCGGAATGACCGCGTTTGTGCAGGTTCTTGATCTCGGCGAGAACGGCATCATCAGAACCGAGGAGCATGTGCCGCACAGATTCGCGGCGACCCGATTCGTCGGCAGCAGCTACTGTAATCGGCTCGGCGGAGCGATCGCTGGATTGAAACATGGTGATTTTCCTTGTTTGGGTGGGACTGGATGGGAAGTCAGAAGTGGGGAGAATGACTGTTGGAGTAGGCGCACTTGGCTACCTACCCTTTCGTCGCTTCCGTTCTGACTTCCGGCAATCCAGAACCAAAAACTTAGCCAACCCCGTGACATTGCAGCGCAAAGCGAGGTGGCTAAAGGTTAAAATCACCCCTAGACCATCCCGAACTGCCTCGTAGTTTGGGGGTTTAGGCTCCTGTTGGTGTGTCCGCACCTTCAGGGGCCGCTAGGTTTTTGAGTCCTGAATGTGAACAAGCCGTAACGTTTGAACCGTTGCAGCTTAATGGATGAATATAGGCGATCGGGCGATCGCAGTCAACCGTGGGTACAGCGGCGTAGGATAGGCAAAGCAAAGCGTGCCCATCATAAACTTGGCAATATATCTTGATGGGCACGGGCTAGGCCCTTTGCCCATCCTACGTTGTGCTTGATCTACGGCAAAAACCCGCAAAAATCGCCTGACGCTCCCCACTACAAAAATTAGCCCCTCCCTTGACGCCCCAGTCAGCGGCGTAGCGGCGTAGGATGGGCAAAGCAAAGCGTGCCCATCCAAAAATGCCCATCAAAGGATTAAACAATAGATTTCGGCCCATGCTCATCCCATCAATTTAATAGTGCCCTCCACCCCAATCCACGTTGTACAAACCTTGCTTGACTGCGCGATGAAAAGAGCTGTAAGGCCATGCTGCAGGGATTGAACAATACCCATGCTTAACCGGATTGTAATGAATATAATCCAGGTGCCGTCGCCAATCTTCCGCATTACGAATACGGTGCTCCCAAAATCGCCGCTGCCAAATGCCTTTCTCTCGCTTCGCTTGTTTTGATGCGCTAACAAATTCTGTTTGAAAGCCAGCGGAAAATTTACGTTTAATCACCATCCAGCGAATCGAAAAATTGTCATCTTTGTCCGGCAACTGCCAAATAGTGTGCAGATGATCCGGTAGAACAACAATGCCTTCAATGGTAAATGGATAGCGTTGCATGCCATGCCAAAAAGCTGTTCGTAGGCGATCGATGTGTTCAATTAGCAGCCGTTGTCGATTCTGAGTGACAACGGTAAAGAAGTAGGTGCCGCCAGGTTGATAGTAGCGTCGGTATTCCATAGATTATGAATACCCGGTAAGTGTGAAGCGATCGCGTAGGATGGGCAAAGCAAAGCGTGCCCATCATAAACTTGGCTGTTAAAGCTGGCCGATCGGGGGCTGGGTTGGCAAAAAAGGTGCGATTGCCCTATTCGCTGCCTTGAACTTCTAAAATGTCGTGTTATGTGCGCTTATATTGCCGCAGCGTTTCTTCAATGATGCCGCCTTGCAGAGGATTTTGCGCTTGGCGGTGGCGGCGCTGACCGTTCCACCAAAGAAGGCAGCAGGTACCTAATAGGACAGCTTGAATAGCTAAAGTCTGAGGCCAAGTAAAAAGATTGTGCAATCCTAGAGTGGAAAAGACTAAAACAATTGGTGCAGCACAAAACCAAGGAAAGGCAAAAACAGCTAAAAAGTGGCGTTTATCTATAGTTTTGTTTGTTCTATACCAAGCACCTAAAGCAACTCCAGACAAAACGCTAGCTATTGAGAAGCACCCTGCTGCTGCCCCAGCTAAAGCCCCAAATATCCCTGCAGTCCATACCCAAGTTATTGTTACAACCATAGCTACAGCTACAGCTACAGCCACACCTCCAGCTACAGCCATAGCTACAGTCCATGCCCCGCTCCATGCCCATGCTCCGGCCCATGCAACAACTACCGTCCATACCCATGCTATTGCCCACGCCCCAGTCCATGCCCATGCTCCAGCCAAGGCTACAACTCCAGATAAGAGAACAGCTCTAAATCCCGCCCATGCCCCCGCCCATGCCCCCGCTCCGGCCATTGCAAACGTGCCAGTCACTGCTATTGTCCATCCTTTAGCCCCAGCCACAGCCATAGCTATAGCTGCTATTCCAGCTGTAGTCCCAGCTATAGTTACAGCTTGGAAAACATAAAATATTTCTGGCCAAGCAACTCTATTAAAAAGCAACTGACGTATTTGTATCCAAAATGTAGTTGCTCCCCATAGTCCAAATTTCTCAAAGAGTGATGCATCAAACCTCTGCTCTTCGTTTTGATATAAACTTAGCCAGAAAATCAATAAAATATAAATACCAAGAAAAATAGCTCCGTTCCACCACTCTTTAATATTTTGATTGATCAAAAAGAACATTTGACCAATAGCAATAGCAGACAAAGAGCCTGAAATCAGCAACACATTAAAGTAGCTTTTTCCAGATTGAAAGTTGTAATTCACGACATTAAAAAGGTTTTGCCAATTGAAAACTGTTGGTTTATGGGTTGCTTCCATGAAGCATTTTAGTAATCCCAACTGTAATTTTAAGGGTAATCCCTTCAAGAGAAATAACCATCGAGAACTAAAGTTATTTGAAGTGCTTATATTTTCAACCAAATTTTGCGCCTTGTCTTGCCACTCAGAAGTTTCATCTGTTATAGCTAAGAGAGCATCAATATAACCTGGATCCCAATCCTCAGAGATTGTAATCTGCTCTGCTAGTTCAACTCCACAACAAGAGATCACAATACGAGGATCAAGTAATATTGGTCGCTGACTCTGGAGCCTTGGCAGTTCAATCAAATAGGTAATGATATAGCCAATTCTTCCGTAAATAATGACAAGAGAATTAGTAGTTTCATCAAAAGGATCTAAAAGCCAACCAAGTATATTTTCTTTTGAATATTTTGGTTCAATGTTAATCTGCTTTAGTGCATCTTCAACACCCGGCAAAGGTATTAAACTTGCTAAGCCCCAGGCTGCTTGAACAACAACGTCGTTGTTCTCGTCCCACATTAAGGGGACTAGTTTACAAGCAGCTTCTGGGGTAGCAATTTTAATTAAGTAATCAACTGCAAGATGACGATTAGCATTTGGCTTCTCAATTGTTTTTCCTAAAACAGGAACCGCTACATCCCCCATTCTTATGATCTGCTTTCCAATAACTTCTGGCGTCAAATATGTTGCTAAAACCTCAGCAGCATTAGGCAAATTTGTAAAAGAGAGTGCCTTGGCAGCAGCTAATCTATGCTCAATATCTTGATTGGTTTCTAATACATTTTTTAAAAAATCAAAAACGTCTTGTCCTCTGGGGCGAGTATCAGCAGCAACGGTGCCAAAAGCTTTTAATGTATCTTGACTAAGCTTGCTTTTAAAATTATTTTGAAAACGATTAATTAAATCAGTAGCTACAGCTAGATCAATTTGTTGAGTATCTGCTAAACATTCAAAAGCAGTTAGCTTATCTTTCTTGGCAATTGTCTGAATAAGATTAGTACTATCATTAGACAGGCCACACCAAAGTTTGGCTGTCTCTCTCCACATGTTAGGATCGTCTTCCCAGCGCTGAACTAATCCCATTGAGTCTTCCACTAGGGCAGTAGCCGAAAAGTATTCTTGAATGGTCAAATGAGCAAACTGGTAACGCTCACCACCATCGATTTTGAGTAGTAGCCCACTTCTTTCAATGATCTCAGTTAAGATAGGTTCAGTATCTTCTTCTGCATCAAGGTTAATGTTGGGTAAAAGCTGTTTAATTTGAGCTATAACATCAAAATGGCCAAGACTACGACGATCTTTTTGTTGCCGATCCGCATTGTCTTGAGCATAAAGAGCTAAGTGTTGCAATACTCGGCGCTTACTGGTAGCTTTATACCGATTAAATTCTCCTCGCCACTGATCCAGTAGAATCTGAGTAGATTGCTGATAGAACTCGGCGCGTGAGTGAGGCAGTATGAAAGCTGTATCAGTATGGAGATAAGCAACAATTGTTAGCACCAACGGATTACGGGTCAATGCCATGATGCGAGGACGATCGCGTAGCGTTTGCATGAGATGATCAACCGATTTGTTCGCAGGCATTTGTTCTTTCCATGCTTCCAAAAAGCGACGAATCTGTTGATCACTAAACTCAACTACCTCCAACGTTTGATTCGCAAGCTGATCAAACTCACCGTTATAAACCGCTGTACGGCAGGTGATCACAGCTCGGCACTGACCATAGATATCTAGTAGATTTTGAATTTGCTTAACAACTTGCTGACGAACACTGCTATTGACCTCATCTAACCCGTCTAGTAAGAGCATAAGTTTGCCCTGCTTCAGGCTTTGCTGCACGAAACGCTCCGCTTTGGGGAAGTCATATCGACCAAATGCAGCAATTATTTCGTTGATCAGTCCCTCTTGGGTTAGCTCTGGATTACTGAGACGGTGCAGTTCTAGCAGAATTGGAGTTGGACACTCAGACGCGACGTTGAACTGTTCTCGACCGTAAGTAAAGACAATGTGTTTTATGAACATGGTTTTACCAGAACCCGGTTGTCCTTTAATCATCAACCGTCGATTTTCAGCTAATGCACAATAGGCATCGATTTGGTCGGTAGAATTAGCCGAATCTGCTACCTTCAGTGGGACAAACACCTCCTGAACTTCCAGTGGGCGATTAGGCCGGAAGGGAATCTTGAGCCGCTGATGCTTTTCAACCAAAGCTTGGCGATAGCGTTCGAGGGCCTGAGCCTGAAAGAGCTTACTGCCGGCGAACTGGTTATAAATCCAATCTTCTAAGCGCTTGCTATTAGTCTTAATCCAATCTTTGAGCGCATCTCGAAAAGCTAGTAAGACAAACAAAATTGTCGCTACAGTCCAGCCAGCCTGTGGCCTAAAAGTTTTCCATGGATCAGGTCTCTGAGATGATTGAAACTTGATATAGGCTGTTTCATAGAATGCAGCAATTTTGCGGTTTGAGAGACCAACCTGACTAGCATCTTCCGCATATAGCTCAACAACATGCCGTGTCTGCATGGGACTGTTAGTCTTGGCATGGCGCTCTGCTGTCGCTTCAATTTCAGCAATCAGACTATCTTGTGTTGGAGGTGATGTTTGCGACCAAATAGGAATGATTGAACTAAAAGCGATCGTAATTACTAAAGACAAAGCAAATAAGCTGCTGAGGTATCGCTTTTGCCATCTTTGCCACTGCATCACGCTATCCCTACTCCGCCATAACGATTTGCTTCATTATGGCGAATTCTTTTAGGCGACAGATAAATATTTCAGAAGATAAACCTTGATGGGCACGGGCTAGGCCCTTTGCCCATCCTACGTTTTGCTTGATCTATGGATGCTTCAGGATACCGACGAAATTCTAGCCGAGTTTGGCTACGACTCAAGGCGCGGCTACTGAGGTTTTACTCCTCTATCCGCACTTCCGCCGCTGCGGCGCGGCCAAACTCTTCCGGCGCATACTGCAAACGCACCTCTGACCCTGGCCAAAGGAACGTCCCCGGCGTCACCGATCGCACCAAGTAATGCAGACCATAGACTCCTGCTTCTAGATGATCGCCATAGGCCAAAACGCGATCGCGGTAAAGCGTTTGATAGCCAATTTGCCAGCTATCCTGCTGGGCCTGATAGTAGGGGGTAGCGGTTTGGAAGCTGGTGTCAATCGGTTCTAAGCCTCCCGGCAGCGGATCGGTGATGAGGACGTGGTTGACCGGATGGTCGCTGATAATTTCCAGGCCAATGTCAAAGACCTGACCCGCTTCAAGCGTTAAGGGATTGTCGGGCGATCGCAGTCCTAGCTCATACAGCACCTCTGCTTGATTCACCGGGTGTACCGTCCGCGTCACCCGCAGCCCGCTGAGTTGTCCGGGGGGCATTCCGGCTAGGCGATAGCGATAGGCAGCTACATAATGCAGTGAACCCTCACCGGACTTTTGCAGGGTAAGGTTGGAGGCTCCCTGAGGCAGTTCGGTCATGGGCACTACAATCTGAGCCGTGGGATCTTCGTAGCCCGTGAACTGCTCAGTGGCGAGGGTGTTTTGATCTAGCCGCACAGTCGCCTCAAAGTTAGGCGGCGTCGGTTGCAGCTGGGCGTAGTCCACCAGGGCCGTCAGGGCTTGAGCATTATCGTAGGGGGTCTGCCAGGTACCCTGCCGCCGCAGGGCCAGCAGCCCCTCCACAAAGCGGCTGAGAATTTCTGGGCTGGCATTGCGGGTGATAAAAAGCTGTAGCGCCTGGGCCTGGGCCGTCGTGGTGGAGCTAAACCAGCGCCACTGCTCTGGCAGGTTGACCGTCGCGCTGCGCCCGGTTTCGTAGACAGTTTCTTGTATCTGGCTGGCAAGCGCATCAGCCTGGGGCTGCCAGTCGGGGAACTGGGATAGGTAACGAGCGAGACGAATCAAATCTACCTCATCGAACTGCTCGCGGTTCTCGTAGAGATCAGCCAGGAACTGATTGCGGCGATCGCCCAGTGCCTCCAGCGCCAGCAGCGCCTCTAACCTGAGCTGTCGCTTACACAGGTCTGACTGACAGAAATCGTACTGCCCCGGATTGGCTAACAGCTTGTCGAGGTAGCCTTTGAGCCGATTGGTGAGGTTGGCGTCAATCTCGAACCCGGCCTGGGTGGCCTGAGCGATCGCCTGTGCGGCCCAAGTCGTGGTGAAGGCATCTGAACGCGCTGCTCCCGGCCAGTTGGCAAAGCCGCCATCGGGCTGCTGCAGTTCCTCAATTTGGGCGATCGCCTGGGTAACCTGGGCCAACGGATCTAGCCCCGCAAAGGTTTGGCCATACTGCTGGTTGAGTACGTGCAGGTTAGCGGCGATCGCTAAGCGACTGGCCGCCGTTTCTAGATTGGGCCAGGTGGTTTCAAAGACCGACTTTGCCGGTGCCTGCAAATTAGCAATTAGGGTGCTGGCTAAGGTGACATCGAGTCCACCTGTATCCGGGATCACGTCCTCAGCTATACGCAGCGGCATCGTAACGCTGTCTTTAGTCACCCCGGTTTTTACCACCTGCTCGGTCACCGCCAGCGGCTCTACCGGAAACGTCACTTCAAAAGCGTCTCCCACGTCTCCCAACTGGCTACGAAACTGAACCTCAGCAGTGCCGGGCTGCTGCGCCACCATTTCAAACCGATAGGCTGCGGTTTCTTGATCGAGGCGGGTTTGGCGGGTGCCGTCGCCTGATACAAAGGCAAGCCCCGGACTGAGATCACCGGCGAGGGTCAGCCGTTCGGCGCTGTCGGTGTTGTTAGTGGCGGCCAGACCTGCCTGAAAGCGATCGCCGACGCGGACAAACTGGGGCAGCACCGGATTGGTGACTAGGGGCTGGGTGGTGACGAACGTAGTTTCAGCGTTGCCGAAGCGCAAATCGCCGTCGGTGGCGACTACCATTACCCGCCAGGTGGTGAGGTCATCGGGTAGGGCAAAGGTGACTTCAGCCTGTCCCTGCTCGTTGGTAATGACAGAACCGTTGTAATAAGCCAGGGGCCGGAACTGGCGTCGCAGCCGCGTATTGGCCGCACCGCCAGAGAGGCCGCCGCCATAGCCCCAGCCCTTAGCAATGGGGGAAGCAAAGGGCACTAACACCACGTCCGGGCGATTGTCTACAAAGCGCATGGAAATGGGCTGCTCAGCGTAAACTGTTTCCACCAGGTCTGGCGGACGGTAGCCGCTGAGCTGCAGCACCGCCTCATTCACCACCATCACCGTGAACTGGCCCCGTACCGGGCGGTTTTGGCTATCCTGCAGGCTGAGCTGGAGGGTTTGCTCGGCGGCGGGCTGGAGAGTGTCGGCCTGAGCTGTGATCTCGGCGGTGAGGTACTGATTTTCTAAGCTGGTGTTGAAAGGGGTAAAGCCAATACTGACTAAGCTGTCTAGGCTGTTGGGTTCAATCGCCTCTAGCGGTTCTCCTTGGCGCACCAGGACCGCTTCCACTGCCGCATTAGGCAGCATGTCCGGGGTGACGGTGAACTGAATCTGGGGGGCGCTGCCTGTGACGGGCACAATCTGCTGGTAAAGGGTGTCATGGCGAATCACTGAAAAATACAGCTCGGCTTGCTCGTAGGGAGACTGGATTAGGACGGTAGCGGTTTCTCCCGGCTGATAGCTTTCCTGGTCGAGCTGTAGCTCTAGGCGGTTGTTGCGGTAGCGTCCGCCCCAGTAGACAGGTTCAGCCCCGGTGGCCCAGAAGCGAGCATCGGTGGCGGTGCGCTCATCCTGGCTGTTGGTAAAGTTGGCCCGCAGGCGGTAGGTGCCAGATTCTGGTGGCGTCAGGGTGACGGTACGAGGGGCTGAGCGCGATCGCACTGACGCAGTTGCCACTGTTTCATACTCCACCTGATTTTGCGATAGGCGGCTACCTTCTACCACCTGCACTACGCTGCTGTAGGTCACCTTTTGCAGCTCCAGCCGCACCGACTCTCCCCCGATCGCATTGCCCTGCGGATCGCTGACCACGACGCTGACTTCAAGCGGATCTTCGGCCTGGGCCACAAAGTCGGTTTTGAGGCCAATTAGGCGATCGCTGGGCAGGGCCGTAAAGGTTTGCGAATTGGTGACGGAGAGATTGGAGGCGTCTACCACTTCGGCGTCTACCCGGTAGGTCATGGCGTAGGGTAAGTCTTCGCTGACGCTCACCGTGAGATCGCTGCTGCCCTCAGAACTCAGCACCTGGCTTTCCTGGCGCACATCTGAAGGCACTGTCGGTTCTTCCTCCGGCCAGTCCCAGCGGCGACCAAAGCTAAAGCCTTGCCAGCCTGCTGGCGTAAAATCGGCAGGGCGACGGGTGACGTAGTATTCTATCTGGCCTTCCTGCACTGGCGGGCCGAAGAGATAGTTGCTTTGGACTTGAGCCGCAATCGTCTCGCCGGCAGTGGCTGTCTCTGCTGCCAGAGTTAAGTCCACCTTAAAATTGGGCGGCTTGAACTCAGCGACTCTGAATTCACCCAAAATTTCAGCACCGCTGTCGGCTTTAGCGCTGACGGAGTAGTAGCCTAGGGGCTGATCCGGGCCTAGCTTCCATTCCAGCGAGAAGGTGCCAAACTCATTGGTTGTCTGGGTGCCTAGATCAAATTTGCTGCCATTGGGATCCTGCAGCGTTACCGTGTAGGCCACATTTTTGTCCTGCTTGAGCGCTCCGTCCTGCAGGTAGTAGGCCGCTCCCGTCAGCCAGGCGGTTTCCCCCGGCTGATAGAGCTGGCGATCAGAGAAGATGGTGCCCCGCGATCGCGGTTCCTGGCTTTCCCAGTCGGCGTAGAGGCCGTAGCCATAGCTGCCGCTGTAGGGCTGCGATCGCACAAAAGCCCAGTCTGTGCCTTCTCTGGCAACGACCAGCAGTTCGGGCGGCTCAGTGAAGCTGTCTGTGCCCGCGTGACAAGCCTGTAAGGACACATTTTCCAGCCGCAGCGTGCCGTTTTCGTCTGTTTGGCCGACGGCGCAGGGCTGAGTGCTGCCGCTGCTGCCCTCTAGCTGAGAGCGATAGACCTCCACCTGGGCCGAGGGTACCACCGCGCCGTCTGAGAGATGGTGCACCCGGATTAGCCCTGCTTCTGGGAACCACTGGGCAAAAGCGCCCAAGTTGGTGAGCTGCACCAGCCCATAAAAGCTGGGTTCGCGCCACTGCTGCTGACCGTCTTCTTCGTAGGCAGTCGTGCGGGCTTGGACACCGTAGGCCAGCAGCCCGGTGGTGCCGCCGAGCCGCTCCCGCAGCGGAATAGCAGTTTCGGTAATTTCGTTTTTAGCCGCTTCTACGGCAACGGTGTCCCAGGTTTCCGGTGGCGGTAGCAAATCGCGGCCTTCGTCGCGCGGATAGGCCGACTCGGCAAAAATCAGATCGGTGGGCTGAACCGTCTGAAACGCAGC
Organism: Sphaerothrix gracilis Ecp01; assembly: GCF_030405905.1. NCBI lineage: Bacteria > Bacillati > Cyanobacteriota > Cyanophyceae > Nodosilineales > Nodosilineaceae > Sphaerothrix > Sphaerothrix gracilis. The sequence goes on along the minus strand of NZ_JASATW010000009.1, from coordinate 160,601 downwards.
TCGGTAGCTGCTCTGAGGCAAGTTAACCGTGGAGACATTGAGCTGCAAATCCTGGCTGGCCGGAAAGATATGCAGGTCTGACGGTGCCCACAAATCGGCGGCTAGATCAGCGGTGGCATACTCCACTGTGACCGGCTCTCCCAGAGTTTGGCCGAACTGATCCGCTAGGTCTGCGCCCAGGGTCAAGGTGTACTGAGTGGCGGGTTCTAAGGCCCAGGGGTTAAGGCTGATGAGGCGATCGCCGTCATAGGCCCGCACCAGCTGGGGTTCGGCTTTCGCTGGGGGGCTGATACTGACATGCTCGACGGCGGTTTCTGCCACAAGGCCGTTATTGAACCGGAGCTGGGGCAGGCCGTTTTCAAAGCGACCGTAGGCTCCCCCGGCTCCCCCGGCCCCAATTTGTTCAATGCCCTCAAAGGCCAGGGGTGCGTAGGTGACAACTTCGCTCTCAAAGCTTTCGTCGCTGGGCAGGTTGCCCCGTACTGGCTTGATTCCCGGCTCAAATTCCAGGGTGTAGGTGCTGGCTTTGTCGAGCGATCGCTGGGGGGTCAGGGCGTAGAGCCAGGTTTTATCAGGGTTGAACTGGGTTGCTGGGGAATCAGGCGACTCGTCTTCTACTAAAGCCACCTCTAAAGCTAGACGGCGATCGCTCTCAGCAGGCGAAAAGTTGACGTGCCGCTTGAGCGAGTCAATGTCTAGCTCCACATTGGACATCACTTCTAGGGTGGGCGTCAGCTCTAGCGGATTGGCTTCGGTGCCGCTGTGCCCTTCCAATCCGGGCAGGTTGGTAATCCCAATCTCCTCTGTATTAAATGTCCAGGCTAAATCTTCGGAGAGTTCATGTCCGGCCAAGTCCGCCAGCCCTGCTTTCAGCTTTACCCGCATCCGAGTGGCTTTAGGCAATGCCTGATCGGCCTGAAACCCTACCATTCGCGGCGTCAGAAAGCGAAACTGCCCCGGCAGAGCGGGGGTTAGCTCAAACTTTTCTAGAATGTCTCGCTGCTCGGTGCTCTCTAAGCTTTCGACCGGAATCAGCGCTGACTCAAAGCGAATGCGAATCTGGGCCAGGGAATCGGCTTGGCCTTGGGGACTGATCTGCTCAATCCACTCTGGCAGTTCGGGGTCAGGCAGCGGCTCCACCGTAGGGAAGGATTCAGCAATGTCTAGCCGCCCCGGTAGCGAAGGCATTCTCAGATTGTTCCACTCACAGGCGGCTATGCCTAACGCGATCGCCAATCCCAGCACAAAACAAAAGAGGCGGTTGAGGACGCGGCGACGGCTAAACACAAGGATCCCTCGACAAAGTGAACTCATTTCTCGTCATACCGAACGGCTACGGGCGATCGCGGAAAAGCCCACAATTCTTAACGGCGCGGTAGCGCTATGCAAGACCGCCACTTTGCGGCATCCTAGAAACCGGGAGATTACCGGAGGTTTAACTATGTCTGATGCCGTCAAGCTGATGAAGCAGGAAGTGGGACGGGCCGCTGCCAATCAGGTGGAGTCTGGCTCAATTGTGGGCTTGGGAACGGGATCGACCACGGCCTATGCAATTCAGTTCATTGGGGAGCGTCTCAAGTCCGGTGAGCTGAAAGATATCAAGGGTATTCCCACTTCATTTCAGGCGATTGTGCTGGCCCGCGACTATGGCATTCCCCTGGTGGGCTTAGACGAAGTGGATCACATTGATGTTGCCATTGACGGCGCGGATGAGGTGGATCCCGATAAGAATTTGATTAAGGGGGGCGGGGCGGCCCACACCCAGGAGAAAATCGTGGATTCTCTGGCGGAGAAGTTTATCGTGGTGGTGGACAGCGGCAAGCTGACGAATAAGCTGGGCACGACGTTTTTGCTGCCTGTGGAGGTGATTCCGATGGCGGTGGCGCCGGTGATGCGGGCAATTCGGCAGATGGGCGGCCAGCCGGATCTGCGGATGGGGGTGAAGAAAGCGGGGCCGGTGGTTTCTGACAACGGCAATCTGATTATTGATGTCAAGTTTGAGGGCGGCATTGACCATCCGGCGGAGCTGGAAAAAACCTTAAACAATATTCCTGGCGTGGTAGAAAACGGGATTTTTGCCGGGGTTGCGGATGAAATTCTTATTGGTGAGGTGATTGACGGTGAGGCTAAGGTGCGATCGATGTAGGTAGAGCTGGCGTTCAGTCAGGGTTTGGCCTGTCGAATTCTCTCTAGCTGATTGCTTTTGCGGCAGTGGGTAGACAAGACGGATGGGAATGACTAGACTGGTCAAAAAGCGGCCAGTTTTGGCGGCGTTAGTACCTAGAAAAGTAAATAGTTTGAGCTGTTTGATGGGAAAGCGCTGTAGCGCGAGTGGGGAGCTGTTTGTAACTAGGTGGATAAATTATTGAGCCAAAGGCCGACGGGTCTTGGGTTTGAGCGATTTTGAGGCTTGGGCGGTTCCGCGCGATCGCTGTAGCTGATATGTTTCAATGCTTTCCCCGATTTAGGCAATTTGTTTCATGAGCCTAAATCGTATTTTTCTATCTAATTTCTGGAGGTTCGCGCAAACGAGGTCTGAAATGGGCGTCAGCTCTACTTTTTCAGCCCCCGCCGTCGAAACTCCCAAAAACCCCTCACGGGGATTGAAACATCATCTTCACTGCTTTGATGAGCATCTTCTGTGGGGCTCCTAGTCGAAACTCCCAAAAACCCCTCACGGGGATTGAAACGTAAAGACATTGCTGTTTTGCTTTATCCATCGGCCTACCGGTCGAAACTCCCAAAAACCCCTCACGGGGATTGAAACTAGATTGGGAGGATTACGAAAGACTCGACTACTATCGCGGTCGAAACTCCCAAAAACCCCTCACGGGGATTGAAACTATCTGGGCTTTGTAGCGATAGTGAGAAGACTTTGAAGGGTCGAAACTCCCAAAAACCCCTCACGGGGATTGAAACGCATCACTTCGACCATGACCGAATGAGTGTGTTTGCCGTCGAAACTCCCAAAAACCCCTCACGGGGATTGAAACAAGTGCAGCAACCCCAAGATGGGTAGGCGCATTTGGGGTCGAAACCCTCCAAAACCCCTCACGGGGATTAAAACCTTGATAACTTCAGGCCAGCAACACTAGAGAAATGGGTCGAAACCCTCCAAAACCCCTCACGGGGATTGAAACAGGGAGATAATTGTCGAGGCGATCGCGAACAAGATGTCGAAACCCTCCAAAACCCCTCACGGGGATTGAAACAGGTAGTACTGCTGGACATTGCTTTTTATATAGGCAGTCGAAACCCTCCAAAACCCCTCACGGGGATTAAAATCTTTTTTGTGACTGCGTCTGGAATAAATGCGATCGCTTTTCTGTGCAAACTGCAAAACTTTGAAGCTAAACGAAGGCTTTTACGAATTAGATTGGCTATTAATGCGATCGCGCAGTTTTTGCGATCGATCCAGTAAGTTTTTATTGTTGAGATTGCTGGTCATCTGTTTCAGCATAGCTAGCTGTTTGCTCTCATCAGTTTCGTAATGCAGCTTATTGAGCGTTTCGCGCCAGCTCCGTTCACGACCGCAAACCGACTCCACCATCTCCTGAAAGAGCCTAGCAAGCTGACCGATTTCGTCTTGCCGCTGAGTCACTTTGTTGAGCTTTTCAATCTCTTTAATCTCACTGGCTTCAGTATCAATCTGAGCATTCGAGAGCTTTTGCGCTGCCCTAGCTAGCGGTACGATTGGCCGAACCACATTGCGCTGCAGCAGCCAGTTAATCAGGAGGATGACAATTAGCGAGCTACCGACAAAAGCTGCCATCATCAAAATAAATTGCTGGTGATAGCTAGAAAAAATAGTGCTGGCAGGCACATACATAATTTGAGCCGCCACAATTTCATTTAAGTGCCAGTCAAAGCCGCCTTCGCTGCCATACTTTTCGACCATACTTTTAGGCGCTCTATCCGGCTGGCTGTGACAGACCAAACAGCTCTCATTATTGACCTGCATGGGCCGCGCCACAAAGAACAGAGCGTTTTGCTTCATGCCCCGTAGCCCTTCTATTTCAGTCAGCTCTGGCTGCTGGCGAAAGCGTTCGAGCAGGCTCAGTTCAAAGCGATTTGCCCGATCGCGGATATTAGTAGGATTGTCAGAAGCCTCTTTGTAGAGGAAATTTTTATAGCCGCCAGCGGTGCGAACCGTTTCAAAAACTTCGCGGGCCGAGTAGGCCGGGACGGTCTCGGAGATAAAGTTGGTTTCTGCGTCGTATTTGGCGGTGAGGAGCGGATTAATTTGGCTATTAGTGTAGCTGCGAACGGAGTTCATGGTTTCCATCAGCAGCAGGGCTTGATTAGTGACCTGAGCCTGAGCGCTAGCATAGGCCGTACGTGAGAGCAAAAGACCGCTGAGGACTGAGCTAATGATGAAGACTAGCCCCAAAATGAGCGAAAACTTCAGTCCAAGCCTAAGTTTTTTGATCATGGTACCTACCTGCTTGAGAAAATCCGTCAATCTAGCCGCGCCGCTTTTTGCTAAACTCGCTGTCCTGTAGAGTGCCCGAAAAGGTTTGCCCCGTCGTTATGCATCACGCCAGGTTAATCAAACCTTCAGCTACAGACAGGCCAAACAGGAAATTGGTGTACTTTGATGGGCGATCGCTATCCGGTTAAAGACCGTTACGGATTGGTGCAATAGGTTACGGTTTCGTTTAGTTTCGCAGCACAGCAGCTATTTTTCAGAAAGATACGATGTTTGCTGTCAAGACTCGCAAGTTAGAGACAGGTGCTTAGCCAATTGACCATCTACCTTCACAGTCGGCTAGGACTCTAGAGTTTGAGGCTGTTTGCAAAAGTGCGCTCCTAAGTGCGGCAGACCTATTCAATACGGCATTGAGTTTCGGGGTTTTGAGTAATGTTTAGGGGAGGCGTATTAAATGACGACTTTTCCCGGTTCACCTCGGTTGTTAAAAGGAGGACTTGTTCTGGTTGATGCCAACAACGGTCAGCCCCAGCGAGTGATTAACCTGCAATACAACCCGGAAACCCTCAGCCGCACGCTTCAGGTACAGGGGATAGAAACTGGCAGCAGCGATCGCTCTCAGGCCCTGCGTCTTAAAGGGCCAGCCGTTGAAACAATTAATCTTGAAGCCGAGATTGACATTGCCGATCAGCTAGAGTTTCCCGATCAAAATCCGAATGCAGTTGAGCTAGGCATCTATCCTCAGCTCGCCGCCCTAGAAACGATTGTCTACCCCACCAGCAGCCAGCTTCAGACCAACGAAAGCTTAGCCCAGGCAGGCACTCTAGAAATTATTCCGATGCTGGCCCCGCTGACGCTGTTCGTCTGGAGCAAAACCCGGATTGTGCCAGTGCGGCTGACGGACTTCAGCGTCACAGAAGAAGCCTTTGACCCCTCGCTTAACCCGATGCGGGCCAAAATCAGCTTGGGTATGCGGGTACTCAGCATTGATGACATTCCGTTCAGCAGCTACGGCGGCGGCTTGTTTATGACCTATCTAAGTCAAAAAGAGCAGCTAGCCCAAAAGAGCAGCGGCGCGATCGGCGCTTTTGGCCTAGGAGGTTTGCCCTGATGCTAGAACAGTTTTCCCCCACCAGCCGTTATCACCTGACTGAGGTGGCTACCTACACCCCTTCTCAGGGCGATCCAATTGCCTATTTACGGCGACGGTTCATTCCACCGCCAGCGCAGTTTGCGCTGCTGCAAGAACATACGGTGCGGGCGGGCGATCGCCCCGATCTCCTCGCCGCTCAGTACCTGGGCGATCCAGAACAGTTCTGGCAGCTCTGTGACGCTAACGCCATTCTCCAGCCGAATCAGCTTGTAGAACCTGTTGGCCGTAAGCTGCGAATTACCCTACCTGCAGGTATTCCGGGGGCAACTGATGCTTAAAGGGCTGTACCTGACGCTAATGGTAGGGCCAGCGGTGCCGGTGCCGGTGCCCCAAGCCGTTTTGGAGGCGCTGACCGGCGTGACGGTGACGGTGGCAGCGCGAGCAGCCAGTGGTTTTCAGCTCAGCTTTGAACTGAGCAATCGATCGCCTTTGCAAACCATTTTTCTAATTTCTGGCGGGGCCACCATACCGCTGCTGCGGGTGGTGATTATTGCCACGCTTGGCGGTAGCCCAGAAGTGCTGATGGACGGAGTGATTACCAATCAGGAGATTTCCCCTGGCGTGGGCGATCGCCCGGCGACGCTCACCCTCACGGGGAAAGATCTCACCGAAGTGATGGACTACCAGCTCTTTAGCAATCCCCAGGGCACCCCTTTCCCAGCCATGCCCCCTTTTACCCGCGTGCTGACAATTCTGGCGAAATATGCCGCCTTTGGCATCATCCCGCTGGTGATCCCCAGCGTGCTGGTAGACGTGCCCATTCCTACCGATCGCATTCCCCAGCAGCAGGGCACCGATCTAGCCTATATCCGCCAGCTAGCTGAAGAGGTGGGCTATGTCTTCTATCTCAATCCTGGTCCTGCGCCGCTGACCAGCCGCGCCTACTGGGGGCCAGAGATTAAGGTAGGTCAGCCCCAACCGGCTCTGAACGTGGATATGGACAGCTATAGCAATGTGGAGTCTCTTAGCTTCCGCTTTGACGGCAGCGCTAAAGTGTTGCCGATTGTGGTAGTTCAGGAGCCCGCTAGCAAAGTGCCGATCCCCATTCCTATTCCAGATATTACGCCGCTCAATCCACCTTTAGGCGCGATTCCGCCCATTCCCCAGCGGTTTGAGATCATTTCAGATTCGGCTAAATACTCACCCGTTCGCGCGGCCCTAATTGGCCTGGCTAAAGCGGCTCGCTCATCCGATGCCGTCTTTGGCTCTGGCAGCCTAGACGTACTGCGCTATGGCCGCATCCTCAAAGCACGAGAGCTGGTTGGCGTGCGCGGAGCAGGCACCGCCTTTGACGGCCTCTACTACGTCACTAGCGTCACCCATACCCTCACCCGTGAAAGTTACAAGCAAAGTTTTCAGCTGGCTCGCAACGGCCTTGTTTCTACTGTTTCCCAGGTACCCGCATGACCAACGGCGAACGATTCTACGGCAAATATCGCGGCACGGTGACTAACAATGTCGATCCGCTGCGGCTGGGTCGGCTGCAGGTGACGGTGTCCGACGTCGTTGGCCTGATTCCTTCTTCGTGGGCGCTGCCTTGTTTCCCGTGGGCTGGGCCGCAAATGGGCATGTACTTTATCCCGCCAATTGGGGCGGGGGTGTGGGTGGAGTTTGAGCAGGGCGACCCGGATTTTCCTATCTGGGTGGGCTGCTGGTGGGGCGATGACTCGACGGCTACGGCCCAGGTACCCACTACAGCTTCGGCTCAAACCACGCCCGGCCTGCCGGTTGTCGTCATTCAAAGCGTTAGTCAAGGCAGCCTGGTCATCAGCGATGTCCCCGTTCCGCCCATGAGTGCCCCCGGCGTCATGCTTAACAGCGGCCCCGCTTCCTACATCACTGTGGATGCCAGCGGTATCACCCTCACCGCGCCGACTATCACGCTCCGCGCCGCCAACATCAACCTTACGGGCATCACCGACATCAATGCGGGTGCGCTGAAAGTTACCTAGCCCGTTCGTGGGCGATGCCCACCCTGTTCAACTTCGATCACGGCCAGTGGGCAGTGCCCACCCTACAGACTCCCCCATCTCTCCCCCATTCGGTTCGACTTCGCTTACGGCCAGTGGGCAGTGCCCACCCTACAAGCTCCCCCATCTCTCCCCTCATCCGGTTCGACTTCGCTTACGGCCAGTGGGCAGTGCCCACCCTACAAGCTCTCCTCTACCCCTCCACCCCTCCACCCCTCTACCCCTCCACCCCTCTACCCTCTCACCCCATGCCCGGTCCCCTCCTCCACCAAAATGCCACCGTTCTTTGCAGCCACGCTGGACAGGCTCAGCCCACGGTCGTCAATCCCCGCGTTACGGTCAGCGGCCAGCCAATTGTGATGCAAAGTAGCGTTTACGCGATCGCCGGCTGCACTCTACCGACACCTCCGGCGGCTAACGGCCCCTGCGTCACCGCCCAGTGGGTGACGGCGGCGACGCGGGTGACTTCAATGGGCATCCCAGTTTTGCTGCTCGACAGTCAGGCGCTCTGTACCCCGACCGGGACGCCGCTGGTGATCGCTGCTACCCAAGTTCGTGTGAGTGCGATGTGATGTATACCAACTTTCCCTTACAAATTGACAATCAAGGTCGCATCGCCCGCACCGATGAGGCCGACCATATCCGCGACCTGATTGAGCAGGTGTTGTTTACTTCGCCGGGAGAGCGAGTGAATCGGCCCGACTTTGGCAGTGGCTTGTTGCAGTTGGTGTTTGCCCCCAACAGCGATACCTTGACGGCGGCAACCCAGGTCGGTGCCCAGAGTGCCCTACAGCAGTGGCTAGGCAACCTGATTCAGGTGGATGCGGTGGTGGTCGAAAATGAGGACTCAACGCTGCGGGTAACGGTGCGCTACTGGATCCGGCGCACCCAGCAGCCGCAGGTGGCTCAGTTTAGGCGGGAGGTGTGAGATGCTGCGCTATTTCTGCTGCGATCGCCGTCGCCGCGCGGCTGTAGAAGCTAGCCCACTCAACGGTATTGACTATATTGAGGTGCTGGATAGTGACGCTCCCAGTGAAAGCGATCGCCAGCTCATTTTGCTGCTTTATCTGATTAAGCCCCTGGGCGCGGTCAGCCTTGAGGTTGAGAACTTTTCGATTGCAGGAGGCGATCGCATCCGCGATATTCAGGTCACTGCAGTGACGACCTTCGCTGACTCGCGGGTGGTGCGGCTGCGGCTGAACCAGTGGGGGGATTATTCAACTTATACGCTACAAATTATAGGCAACGAAGGGGAACCGGGCTGGCTGGATCCGATTCTAGCGGCAATCAACTTTTCCTTTAAGGTGGACTGTCCCAGCGACTTCGACTGTAAGCCAGAGCGAATTTGTCCGCCAGAGCCGACACCCCCTGCCGTCATTAACTATTTAGCGAAAGACTATGCCAGCTTCCGGCGGCTGATGCTGGATCGGCTGGCGGTGCTGATGCCCCAGGGATTTGAGCGTAATCCGGCAGATGTGGGCATTGCGCTGGTGGAGCTGCTGGCCTATGTGGGGGATCACCTCAGCTACCAGCAGGACGCGATCGCCACTGAAGCCTATTTGGGTACTGCCCGTCGCCGAACTTCGGTGCGCCGTCATGCTCGCCTAGTGGACTACTTTATGCATGATGGCGGCAATGCCCGCGTTTGGGTGCAGGTGCAGGTGAGCGCTAATAATGTCGAGTTACCTCAGGGCACGCCGCTCTTGACCCGGATTGACGGCCAGCCACTGCTGATTGCGCCCGGTTCGTCGGTTTATGAGGCCGCGCTGCAGCAAAAGCCCGTAATCTTCGAGACGGTGACGGCGGCAACCCTGTTTCAGGCCCATAATCAGCTCAGTTTTTACACCTGGGGCGATCAGGAGTGCTGTTTGCCTCAGGGCAGTACCCAGGCCACGCTGCGCGGTCACTACCCAGATTTGCAAGCGGGCGACATTTTGATTTTTGCAGAAGTTGTGGGGCCTCGCACCGGACAGCCTGAAGACGCGGATCTAAGCCATCGCTGGGCGGTGCGGCTGACGGCAGTGACGCTGATGAACGATCCGATTGGCGGCCAGTTTGCCGAGCCGCCGAATGACGATATTGTCAACGTGACGCGGATTCAGTGGGATGGGGCGGACGCGCTGCCCTTTGCCCTTTGCCTATCGGCTCAGACCGATGCGGCCCACGGGGAGGCGTTTATAGAACAGGTCAGCGTGGCTTTAGGCAATATCGTTCTGGCTGATCACGGGGCCACAATCGCCACTGAGTTTCTCGGTGTCGTGCCGGAACCGACCTTATTTAGAGTGCCTACTACCCTCGGCGATCGCTGTCAGCCTCCTGTTCCCGATCCGGTGATGCCTCGCTTCCAGCCCCAGCTTAGCCAGAGGCCGCTGACTCAGGCTGAACCCTATACATCGCCACCTGTCTCTGCCCAGGCTGCCTTTCAGCGCCAAATTGGAGCGGCTCTTCCAGCCATCACCCTAGAGAGCGACCTGAGTGGTCAAACTGCAAGCTGGTCGCCCGTGCGGGACTTGCTCAACAGCGATCGCCAAGACCGCAACTTTGTGGTGGAAACTGAGGCCGACGGCAGCGCTTTTGTCCGCTTTGGGGACGATCGCTACGGGCTGCGGCCCAGTCCCGGCACTGTTTTTAGCGCCACCTATCGCATTGGCAACGGCACTCAGGGCAACATCGGCGCAGACACGCTAGCCCACGCGGTCAGCGAGCAGGGCGCCATTGTGCAAGTTCGCAATCCTCTGCCTGCCCAAGGAGGGCGAGAACCCGAAAGCCTAGAGCAAGTGCGGCAGTCGGCCCCCTATGCTTTTCGAGTACAGCAGCGGGCGGTGACGCTAGCGGACTATGCGGCAGCGGCGGAACGACACCCAGGGGTGCAAAAGGCAGCGGCTACATTTCGCTGGACGGGGAGCTGGCGGACGGTGTTTGTCACGGTGGATCGGCTGGGGGGATTATCGGTGGATGCCGCTTTTGAAACGGAGCTGCGGCAGCACTTAGAACCGTTTCGCATGGCAGGCTATGACCTGGAAGTAGACGGGCCACGCTATGTCTCGCTGGAAATCGACATGATTATCTGTGTGCAGCCCAGCTATTTTCGCAGCGAGGTGAAGGTGGCGCTGCTGCAGGTGCTGAGCAGCCGAGCACTGGCCGACGGCAGCCGGGGGCTGTTCCACCCGGATAATTTCACTTTTGGGCAGGCAGTGTATCTCAGCCAAATCTACGCGATCGCCCAGGCCGTCGCCGGAGTGGCCTCAGTCCAAATCCAGCTCTTTCAGCGGCAGGGTAGCCCTAGCTCGGTAGCCCTAGACACGGGCGTTTTAGAAATTGAACGGCTGGAGATCGCCCGCTTAGCAAATGATCCGGACTTTCCCGAACACGGCGTGCTGCGCTTGCAGATGGAGGGCGGTAAATGAAGGCATTTTTAGCCCGTGACCTACTGAAGCTGAATGACTGTGGCTGCTGTGAGGGCATCACTTACCGGACTCCCGTTGGGGTGTTTAACCGAGCGGGGCTGGCGGCGATCGCCTACCGCGTCGGTACCCACGACCAGTTTAAGCAGAGTTTGCTGGCCCAGCTCTCTAGGGCTGAGCTGCCTGCTCTGCAATCGCTAACGACGCGGGATGAAGATGATTTTGCGATCGCCCTGCTGGACGCCTGGGCCACCGTCGCTGACGTGCTGACGTTCTACCAGGAGCGGATTGCGCAAGAGTCTTACCTGCGCACGGCTACTGAGCGGCTATCAATTCGTGAGCTAGCTCGCCTGATTGGCTATCAGCTTCGCCCCGGCGTCGCGGCCAGTACCCCGCTGGCCTTCACGCTGGATACGGCCCCCACCTCCCCGCCCCAAATTACGCTGGCGGTAGGCACTAAGGTACAGAGCATTCCGGGGAAAGATGAACAGGCCCAGATGTTTGAGACGGTGAGTGCGATCGCAGCGCGAACAGCCTGGAATGCGATGCGGCCTCGTCTCACCCAGCCGCAGACAGCCGCTTCTCTCCAACAAAGCCTGACGGTTCAGGGCACAGCGACCCGTATTCAGCAGGGTGACAAGCTGCTGATTGTCTATCCTAGCAGCGCAACGGAGTCTGACTTTGTGACTGTCTTCCGGGTCACGGTCAATCAGGACGCAGGGACGACTCGGCTCGATTTAGTTAAGGGATCGCCGCCACAACTCCCTACGTTTAGCGAGCCGACATTTCCGGTCGCTGTCATGCCTACGGGGGCGATCGTCCTTAATCAAGCTGCAGTTCAGAATCAAATCATTGGTAAAAGCTGGTCACAAAAAGATTTAGTCGCCTTTACCGAAATTCAAGATTGGCATCAAGCCGATCTGACTGCAAGTGTCATGTCTCAGCTCGCGGAAATAGACCAGCCAGCAGAAGTGTATGTTTTTCGCCTGACGGCGGCTGTTTTTGGCTATAACGCAGCTAAGAAAGTGGTCTATTTAACGTCAGGAGACAATGTAGGCAAGCCTGATACTTCTGGCGGGGAACTGAAGTTTACCGAGTGGCAGGCAGCAGATGATGAGCTAGATGACATTCTCTTTCTCGACAATGCCTACAAAGAAATTACTGAAGATAGCTATGTAGCAATCAGAACAATCTCATCGCCCATTGACGATTTAACGGCGGGCGCGTTGGAGACAAATGCGTTTGGCTTTGGAGCACCCGTTTTAGCCACACTAATCAATACGACAAATAACACGACAAATAATCTGGCGGCAGATTCTATCACTGACGCTCCCAACACGACACTCAACTTATTTGCGGAAACCGCTAGCGTTAAAAGCTACCAAGTTGAGAGTGTGCTAGAGCGATCGCGCACAGCCTACGGCCTCAGTGGTAAAACCACCCAAATTACTCTTAATCAAGCCTGGTGGAATCACAATGCCAATGATGCCTTTGGAAAAACGATTCGTAAAGCTACTGTTTATGCCCAAAGTGAACAGCTCACCCTAGCCGCGCTGCCCATTACCGACACAGTTGCCGGCAATACCATCACCCTCGACGGTTTTTACCTGGGACTGCAGCCAGGGCAGCTTCTCATCCTCAGCGGCGAGCGCCATGACCTCGAAGGTGTCACCCAGAGCGAAACGCTGACGCTGAAAGACATTACTATTCAGAGCGGCTATACCCAGATCACGCTGCAGGCCGAACTGGCTCATCCCTACAAACGAAATACGGTCACAATCAACGCCAACATTGCTCCCGCTACCCACGGCGAAACCGTCCAAGAAATCTTAGGCAGCGGCGATGCCAGCCAGCCCTACCAGGCTTTCAACCTGCGGCAGCCGCCCCTCACCTATGTCAGCAGCGATGCTGCTCCCAGCGGTGCTCTTTCAACCCTAGAAGTACGGGTGAACGATATCCGCTGGCATGAAGCCCCTATGCTTTACGGCCAAAAGCCCAGCGATCGCATTTACATGACCCGCCAAACCGAAGACGGCAAAACTGAAGTGAAGTTTGGTGATGGTAAAACCGGGGCCAGATTGCTGACGGGTACGAATAACGTGGAGGCCACGTACCGCAAAGGAATTGGTCTAGCCGGTAACGTCAAAGCCAACCAGCTCACAGCCCTGATGTCGCGTCCGCTAGGGCTGAAGGCAGTGACCAATCCGCTGCCAGCCACAGGGGGAGAAGACGGGGAAGTCCTCGCCGATGCCCGTCAAAATGCGCCGCTGACAGTGCTAACCCTCGATCGCGCCGTTTCGCTGCAAGACTATGAAGACTTTGCCCGCGCCTTTGGCGGCATTGCTAAAGCTCTCGCCACTTGGACCTGGATGGGCCAGCGGCGGGGCGTTTTCGTAACGGTGGCGGGGCCGCAGGGGGCGGCAATCGAGGCGAAGCTGATTGACAAGCTGATGAGTCAGTTACGGCAGTCCGGCGATCCGTATGTGCCGCTGTTGGTCAAGTCCTATCGCAAAGCGCTCTTTAAGCTCAGGGGCAACCTCAAAGTCGATGCCGACTATCAAAGTGAGCGGGTGCTGGGTGCTGTCAAGGACGCGCTAAAAGCTGCTTTTTCCTTTGAAGCTCGCGCTTTTGGGCAGGGGGTGGCCTTGAGTGAAGTGCTGGCGGTGATCCAGGCCGTTCCCGGCGTGGTGCATGTGGATATAGATGAACTCAACCGGGATGGCTCAGCCGTCAATGGGCTGCACTCACCCTTGCCGTCAGCAGTCCCGCTGCGGCAGGGCAATAACTTGCTCAGTGCCGAACTGCTAACGCTGGATCCGGCCTCCTTCGACCAGCTAGGAGAACTGCCATGACGTTTGACGCTGAGACACTCTATAGGCTCCTGCCTGCTATCTATCGCAGCCGCGATTTAGAGCAGGGAGAACCGCTGCAGGCGCTGGTGCAGGTGCTCGCGCGTGAGATCGCCGTGCTAGAGACTGATCTAGATCAGCTCTACGACGATCAGTTCATTGAAACCTGCGCTGAGTGGGTGGTGCCCTATATTGGCGATCTCATTGGCGATCGCCCCCTCTACACCAATCTGCCAGGCTTCCCCAGCGCCCGCGCCGCTGTGGCTAACACCATCGGCTATCGTCGCCGCAAGGGAACAGCGGCCATGCTGGAGCAGCTAGGGCGAGACGTGACGGGCTGGCCCGCCCGCGTTGTGGAGTTCTTTGAGCTGTTGGCGACGACGCAGTACATGAACCACCTGCGACCCCACAACCTGACAACGCCTGATCTGCGCCGCTGGCAGCCGCTGGCATATCTCGGCAGCCCCTTTGAGAGTACCGCCCACACCGCCGAGATGCGCCGCATTCCGCCGAAGCGAGGCCGCTACAACATTCCCAATATTGGCCTGTTTCTCTGGCGCTTAGAGCCGTACACGATTGGCCTGTTTCCCAGCACCGCCCGCCCTGTCGCAGACCCCGCCGATGGCCGCTACACCTTTCACCCGGTGGGCCTAGACGCACCCCTGTTTAACCCGCCCCTGCCGGAACTGGCCTTTACCTTGGCCCAGCCGATTAACGTGCCGGAACCGCTGCGGCGGCGAGTGCTGTATGAGGAGCTAGAAAGCTGGCGGCAGGCGATCGCCAATGGGCAATCTTTCCAGCCAGTTTACTTTGCTGAGACATCGGGTACTTTGGCCCAGATGGGCGATCGCCAGCGGGTATTCGACATTTTTGTAGACGGGGCGGCTGAGCCAATACCGCCGCCAGAAATTCTAATTTGCGATCTGTCTGACTGGCGGCGTCCGCCTATGACCCAAGACTATCAGCCGATGCCAGTTGAGCCGACCCAGTCCCCGGTTTCATTGCCGATTCAGGTAGCCGTGGATCCGCTGCTGGGCCGCATTGCTTTTCCGGCAGCCGTCGTTCCTGAACAAATCCGGCTGCGCTATACCTATGGCTTTAGTGCTGATGTGGGCGGTGGCCCCTACGATCGCGGCGACTCGGTTTTGCCGCTGCTAGAGCGCCCCGTCACCTGGCAGCTCGGCGTCAGCGTAGACGCGGCTCCGGCAGACCCAGCGGTCGTAGATACCCTCAGCGGCGCGATCGCCCAGTGGAATAGTCAGCCTCCCGGCACGTTTGGCCTCATTGCGATTTTAGACAGCCAAACCTACGCCGAAGCCTTTCCCACGATTACGATCCCCGCAGGCAGCCAGCTCTTAATCGTGGCGGCAGAATGGCCGCTGGTGCCTGTGCCTGATTCCCCCACCCCGCAGCGACAAATTGGACAGGTCACCCCAGAATTTTTGCGACCGCATCTGCGGGGCGATCTGAGCGTAGTTGGCACCGCCCCCGATGGCAGCGACATTCCCGGAGATGTGATTCTCAACGGTCTGCTGATAGAAGGAGCGCTTACGGTGCAGTCCGGCAATCTAGATCGGCTACAGCTCGATCACTGCACGCTAGTCCCCTTTACCCGCAGTTCCCCAGTTGTCAATAGCCTCACTGTCGCTACCGACAATTCGCTGCTAACGCTGCGGCTCGATCACTGCCTCATTGGTCCAATCAGTATTGCAGCCACCATTGAGCAGCTTCAGGTGGTGACTAGCTTAGTGGATGGGGCCGCCGCGATCGCGATCGCGGCTGACGCAACACCGGCTGAAATCCAAACCAGCACCCTTTTGGGAACTACCCAGGTACGTAGCTTGGAGGCCAGCAACAGCATTTTTGCCCAGCTCGTGACCGTGCAGCGCCGTCAAACAGGCTGCGTCCGTTTTTCTTTTCTGCCCCTAGCGTCTCAAGCGCCGCGCCGCTACCGCTGCCAGCCAAATTTAGCCTTAGAGGAACTGGCTAAAGCCCTCAAGCTGAAAGCAATTACCGATCCCATGCAGCAGGAGCAGGTAGAGCGGCGGGTTTCGCCTGACTTCACTTCCAAGCGCTACGGCGATCCGGCCTACGCACAGCTTAGCCAGCGCTGCGCGATGGAGATTCGTCAGGGAGCGGATGATGAAGCGGAAATGGGCGTCTTTCACGATCTCTATCAGCCCCAGCGAGAAACGAACTTGCGGGTGCGACTCGACGAATATCTGCGGTTTGGCTTAGAGGCCGGTATTTTTTACATCACATAGCGATTTATCCAACGGAGGCCCCCATGAAGGGTGATTTTAGCCGATATACCTTTAATCGCGCCAAGCACTACAGCGCGGTGCTGATGCAGCAGGGGCGGGTGCAAGTTGATGCTGACTGGAACGAGCAGCAGGCGATCGCCCAAAACCGGGTTGAAACCGAAGCGATCGACGTCATCGGCAAATGTGGCGCGCCCAAGCACGAGGCTGGATTTGGCATCACCTCTGTGGGAGCTGACTTTGACCTTAGCGCCGGACGCTTCTATGTTGATGGTATTCTCTGCGAAAACGAAGCGCCAACACGCTACAGCCAGCAGCCGGATTTGCCTGATCCTGAACCTTTAGAGACGCTGCTAGCAAACGGTCAGCTTGGCCTGATTTATCTAGACGTTTGGAAGCGCCATCTCACCGCTTTAGACGACCCGCAGATAAAAGAGGTGGCCCTGGGGGATCCCGATACCACCACGCGGCTAAAAACTATCTGGCAGGTCAAGGTTTTACCGCTAGATGAACCAGCTGAGGAAGTTACCTGCGACAGTGAGCTGCCTCAGTGGAATGACCTGATTGCCCCCAGCAGCGGCACACTTGCGGCCCGCACCGCTGAACCCGATGAGACCGAAAGCCCCTGCCTAATTCCGCCGGAGGCAGGCTATCTACGCCTAGAAAATCAGCTCTACCGGGTGGAAATTCATCAGGGCAGTGAGACAGGTGCCGTTACGTTCAAATGGTCGCGGGACAATGGCTCAATCGTGACGGAGATTCAGGCTATTAGCGGCAATGAAATTACGGTGGCTGATTTGGGCCGCGATCAGGTGCTGGGCTTTACTAAAGGCCAGTGGATTGAAATTTCCGATGATGCGCTAGAACTGAGGGGCTTACCGGGTGAACTGCTGCAGATTGACGACTTTACCACCAGCGCGGCCGGCAGTCCCATCATTGTTTTAGCGAGCGCACCGACCGTTTCGATTAGTCTCGATCGCCATCCCAAATTACGCCGCTGGGATCACAGCGGCCCCAGCGCCACGGCTATAGGGGTGGAAGTAGCCGCAGGCTGGGTCAACTTAGAAGGGGGGATTCAAGTTCAGTTTTCTGAGGGCACTTACAAAACTGGAGACTACTGGTTAATTCCTGCCCGCACTGCCACGGGTCAGATTGAATGGCCACTGACGACGGCGGCGGTTCCGGCTCCAATCCCTCAGTTGCCCCTGGGGATTGAGCATCACTACTGTCGCTTGGCGATCGCCCAGCTTTTGCCCAGCAACGATCCAGATAGCAATACGGGCCAGCTCGATCTGCTAGAAGTTTGCGATCACAGCTTTTGCCCCCTAACCGAACTAGATCCGGGAGCGGCCTGCTGCACGGTTGTCGTCCAACCAGGCGAGAGCATTCAATCAGCCCTCGATTCCCTGCCGCAGGCGGGCGGCTGTGTCTGTCTTAAAACTGGAGTTCACGAAATTCGTCAGCCCATTCGCATCGAAAAATCCAACGTTGTGCTCAAAGGGGAAAGTCCCGGTACTCACGTCATCCGCAATAACGGTTTGAGCTTGTTGATCATCGCTCAGCCACGCCTGCAGCTCATTCGCGATGTCAAAGTGGAGCAAATCCATTTTGAGGCGGCCGGGAGTGAGTCTGACGCTGGCAACCTGCTGAACCTGACTCTGTTAGTCATCGGCAACGGTCTGAATATACGAGTGCGGCATTGCCATTTCGAAATAGCCGAATCGCCAGATAACCAGTCAGGTTCGACTCTGCCGATTGCGGCGGCTTTGGGTATTGCTGTGGTCAATAGCCGTCAGGTTGCCCTGTTAGAGAACACAATCAGCCTGGCCCTAATTGGCATTTGGGCTGAGGGCTGTACGGCCTGCAAAATCGCGGGCAATCAGCTTGTGGGGCCTGTTTTTCAAGTCACAGACTTGCTGGCGATCTCGGTGGGCTACATTGGCATTCTGCTCAACCTGCTGCCCTCAGAAAATGTGCTGATAGGCCAAGACTGTCAGATTGCCGCTAACGCTCTGCAAGATTACCTCATCGGCATAGCGGCAGGGGTACGCAGCGATCGCTGTCAGATTCTCAATAATCAAATTCGTCGTCAAGCGATCAATCAGCTCCAAATCGAAGAATTTAATAATCAATATTTAGCGGGCAGCGAACCCTTCATTTACGGCATTATTGCCTATGGCACTCACAATGCGATCGCAGAGAACTATCTCGAACTCAATAGTCCATCCTACGGCGGTATTCGGGCCTTTGGCGCGTTTGCCCGGATTGAACACAACACGCTGCAGTCGGCGCTAACGCGGGAGCTGCTGGTCGGCAGCACTCAACTGCCCCTCTCTATTTTTGTAGGGCAAATCGCTGAAGAGGATGAGCAGCAGGATTTAGACATTAACTACAGCGTCGTCAAAGGCAATAAGCTGATGGGCACGCTTACGGGGATTGGCGTTGCCAATGCTGAAGGCGTTGAGATTCTAGAAAATCAGATCGGCATTTTCGATTCAGTTGCGCTGCCTTCAATTGGCGTAGCCCTCGCTAACGCGCGCGACACGCTAGTCAAAGATAATCAAATTCGCGGCGCAGATATAGGCATTTTTCTGCTAGGCGATCCGCCCGCTGAGGGCATTCAGAACCGCCTACTCGACAATCACATCAGCGACGGTAGTTACGGGATTGGGGCTGTCTCAGAGACAGCTTTGGAGGTTTCCGGCAACCTGATTGAAAATATGACCCTGGCAGGCTTTGCCGCTGTCAACCTGATTGAAAGCGCCTATCTAACGCACAACCGCCTCGATCACTGTGGCTATCGGCCCCCAGTTTCTAGCTTTCCGGGGACGGCTGCCAGTCCTGCGATCGGAGCCGGATTTTTCATTATTTCAGTGCTCGGTAATCTCACAGTTGAGTCTTGCCAGGTAATGAATACGGGCATTTCGCGCCAGGGTGAAGTTACCCCCGCAGGTACTTTCTGGGGCATTGCCATTGGGCTGGTGCTAGCCTGCGAAATCAGAAACAATGACGTGTACTACAGCGACATTGAAAATCTGGCTAGAATTGGTCTAGCTCAGCTTCACCGGGCGCTGCTGCTTGTGGGCTGGCTGTCGCCTGTTACCAACGATATTCGCTTTCCGCAATTGGGCAATGCCCTCGTCACCCACAATGTTTTTCAGGGCATTGGGTTTCCGCACCTAGTTGAGTTTGTCAAAAATCCCAGCCTGCTCCAGGCTGGCTTAGAGCAGGTAAACTTTAGCCATAACCAATGCTTCCACTTGCGTACTCTGGCCGAGCAGCCTCCCATCGGCCTCACCGCGATCAATGTCCGCTCAGGTAGCTCAACTGTTTCAACCTGGGGCCGACAGTTAGTGGTGATGGGCAATCAAATCAAAGCTGACAATCCCAATCTCCCCTCTATAGACTTGGACAATCCTGAACGCGTCACGCTGATGGGCAATATCGCCACTGGCGCCATCTTCAACTTTGGTTCCGGCATCACTCCGGCTAATCCCGGCGACTTTAATATCTATCCCTAATCAGGAGACGCTATGAAAGCTAAACGCATTGAAGACGTTTTAAACGCTCAGCAGAGCTTCACTAAACAGATGCAGCAGCAGATGCAGCAGTTTAGCCAGCAGGTAGGCTCAGGGATTGCCGTACCTGACAAGAAAACGCAGCTACAGCAGTTCGAGCAGCGCCTACGCACTACGACCGCAGCTAAAGCTGCCGCTATGCGCCGCTACGACGATGATATTCGCCGCTACAAAGAAGCGATCGCCCGAATAAAAGAAGAGATCAAAACAACTGATAAAGTCCAACCCCGGCGGGAACGCCAAGACGAGGGCTAATTTCTATAAGATAGTTGAGATTTCTTTGAGATAGGCTCTGGAAAAGGGTTCTTGGGTGCCCAGGGCATATTGCTCGACCAGCCCTTGACGACGGATAAAGATGCTGTCGTCCCGGCGAATGACGACGGTGGAGTCGTCAAATACGTCGCGGGCCAGCATTTGTTCAGTCTCAGTAGGATTTTCTAGAATCACTAAGTCGCTACCGTAGTAAAACATGCCTCGACTTTCTAGGGTCGCTTCTGGATATTCGGCAATTAGCAGATCGACCTTGGGATTACGCAGCAGGTTTTGCACATTGATGTTGTAGCGCGGATGCAGGCACTTCTCGGCCCGATTAATAAAAATGCCGCTTTGGCACACGGCCCCAATCCGCCAGTTAGGCCGCCGCAGCAGGATATGGTCAATCACTTCTTGGAGATCCCGCTTGCCGATGTGGTTGAACGTGATGATGGGAATCCGGGCCGCCCGGCCGGAAGCAAAGAAAGTCTCTAAAATAGGCGAGGTGACATCTACTGGCTCGCCCACAGCAGGGTTGAGGTGCATATAAATGCCCGGAGCGGCGTTCATTTCGATAATGCCAAATTCTCCCGCCTTCCAAGATTCTGCTAAATTGTGAGCTACCACATCAATGCCCAAGCAGGTGAGTCGAAAGTGCTGGGCAATATCCTGAGCCAGCACGATATTTTCGGGGTGAATCGTGCGTGTGGCATCAATGCTGAGTCCCCCAGCAGAGAGATTGGCGGCTTTGCGTAGGTAAACTTTTTGTCCGGCCTCTGGAACGTCGTCAAAGGTGAGCTTTTGCTGGGCCAGATAGGCCGTCATGGCCTCATCCGGCTGAATTTTGCCGAGGGGCGAGGTCGGCGTGTCGCGGCGAGCGGAGCGGCGATTTTCCCGTTCAATGAGCGCCGCTAGCGGGGATTCCCCATCTCCCACAACCGAGGCTGGCTGCCGCTCTAGCGCCGCCACGAATCGACCGTTGACACACAGCAGCCGGAAATCGCGACCTTGCAGGCTGCGCTCTACAATCACACGGCCAGGCTGTTCCTCAGCGATCGCCCGTTTGGCTTCCTCGTAGGCTGCGGTAATTTCATCGGGGTTGCGAATGTCAGTGGTCACCCCTTGCCCCTTGTGCCCATCTACAGGCTTGACCACCACCGGATAGCCAATCTCTTCGGCAATGGCGATCGCCTCCTCTGGCGAATAAGCCACATCCCCATTGGGCACCGGAAAGCCTAAAGTCTGCAAGAAGGCTTTGCACTCATCTTTCTGAGTCGTAAAGTCCGAGTCTAAGTGGCTATCTTGGTCAAACGTGGTGGAAAAGCCGCGCACCTGCTGGCGGCCATAGCCGTACTGAATCAGCCGCTCGTCCCACAAATAGCTGGTAGGAATACCTTTTTCGTAGGCAGTGCGCAGCAGTGCATAGTTCGTCGGCCCGCCGTAGATTGACTTGCGAAAGCTATTTTGTAGGCTCTCTATTTGGGCGTCGATGTCAAAAGGCTGAGCGGCTGTGATGGCCTCAAGCCAGTCCCAAACGGTGTAAATCACGGCATGGGTGGTGTATTCGTGCAGAGATTCGATCGCAATCCGCTCGGCTTGGGGCTGAGGCGTCACGCTCCAGTGACGAAAATGCAGGCCCATATCGAGTTGGCTCACTTCGATCGCTGCCAGGGCAAACAACTGGCCGTAGGAAGTTGGCTGCGCGTCGCTTAAAGTTGGGTAGCGATCGCTAATTGCCTTGACATATTCAGCAACGGGTAGAGGCTGAGAGCGATTGGTGAGCGCAAAGTCAAAGACTAAAGCAATTGTTTCTAAATAGGGGTTAGGCCCTCCATAAAAGCACAGATCGTAGAGGTCAAAAACATCACCTCGTCTAGCATTAATAAGTGGAAAAGTAGCGTCAGAGCTGAGAGTCATAGAAATTTTTGTAAGTCTTTTAGATAAAAAATTACCCTAGTCTAATTTAGTTTAAAGAGCTTCTGCCTAGAGTAGGGGATTTAGAATTGACAGGCTTTTCGGCGCTGCTAGTTTAGCTAGCGGCCGCGATAAACCAGGGCATAACTGCTATTTCGACTAATCTTTGAAGTGCCAATTTAGTCCCGTCTAAAGAGCTGTTGATCGCGCTATTTTAGGCCCTCCAATTTAACGAATCTTAATCTTTGTGTTGCTCAGAATCTATCTTCAGAACGTAATGAATCAGACAAATGTCATGTTTTCATGAGAAAAGAATTAATCAACGCTTAACCTACAAGGGGGCCACCTATGGCTGTCAGCAAAGCACTGGGTCAGTTAGTCATTATTGGCGGTGCAGAAGACAAACGGGACGACTGCGCTATCTTGCGAGAATTTGTCCGCCGTTCTGGGGGCATACGGGCGCATCTAGTGGTGATGACTGTGGCCACTGGCCTGCCGCGAGAAGTGGGAGAGGACTATCGCCGCATTTTCGAGCGTTTGGGCGTTGAGCAGATTGAGATTTTAGATACGGCTGAGCGCGATCAGGCCGATCGCCCAGAAGCGATCGCTCAAATTGAGGCAGCAACAGGTATTTTCTTTACGGGGGGCGATCAGTCCCGCATTACTGAGGTGCTGAAAGGAACTGAGCTAGAGCGTGTTCTGCATCAACGCTACGAGGCAGGGGCCGTTATTGCCGGTACCAGCGCCGGTGCGGCGATGATGCCAGATATGATGATTTTAGAAGGTGAGGCAGAAACTAATCCTCGGGTCGAAGTGGTGACGATGGATCAGGGCATGGGCTTTTTGCCGGGCGTGGTCATCGACCAGCATTTCGCTGAGCGAGGCCGCTTGGGACGGTTATTGGCGGCGATCGCCCAGCAGCCCGTCGTTTTGGGCTTTGGCATTGACGAAAATACGGCGATCGCCGTCAGCGGTAATGAACTAGAGGTTTTAGGGTCAGGCTCCGTTACAGTGGTTGATGTAGCTGACCTGTCCCACGATAACCTCAGCGAAACCCTGCGAGATGAACCGCTAGCGCTATGCGATGTCAGGCTACACATTTTGCCCGCCGGCTATCGCTTTGATCTCGATACGCGGCGACCTCTGACCGCTGCTGACCGTCCCATCATTGATGCCCCCGCTGCCACTTCGCAGCCCACCGACCTCAAAACTGCGATCGCCTCTTAAGCTTTATTGCTGGCTGCTTGCCGCCCCTCCGGCGTTGCCAGATCTGGGCGTCCTACTTCTATCAAGGCGCGATCGCGAATGCGGCAAGAATCACACCGACCACAGGGGACTTCTCCCCCCTGATAGCAAGACCAGGTAGCTTCAATCGGTACCCCTAGCTGCAGCGCCCGCCGCACAATATCGGCCTTAGACGCCGTAACGAGGGGTGCGATGAGCTGGGGGGCTTTGCCTTCAATACCGGCTTTAGAGGATAGATTTGCCAACTGCTGAAAGGCGGCCAGATATTCTGGCCGACAGTCTGGATATCCGGAGTAATCCACGGCATTGATGCCCAGATAGATGGCGGTGGCGGCTTCAGCTTCAGCTAAAGAGAGGGCGATCGCAATAAAAACGGTGTTACGCCCCGGTACATAGGTAGACGGAATAGCGGCAGTCGGCCCCGTTTGGGGTAAAGGTTCACAGGCATTGGTAAGAGATGAGCCGCCCCACTGGGCTAGATTAACCGCCAAAACATGGTGCTTTTGGATGCCCAAATGGGCTGAAATAGTTGTAGCTGCGATCAATTCTCGCTCGTGCCGCTGCCCGTAGTTGAGGGATAAGGCAATAGGGGTATACCCGTCCGCGATCGCCTGAGCGGCAGCTGTAGCCGAGTCAAGACCACCAGAGAGCAGAATAATCGCTTTGGACGTTGTCATTACGGAGGTTGCAGAGTGATTGAATTAGGCACCTCCTACGTTACAACCTCCAGCTAAGTAGGTAAACACAAACAGGGGATGCTGCAGGGTGTTGCTAGACACAGCCGTAACGCCCCCGTCCCCAGGGCTACAGCGGGTTACGCCGAGCAATACACATCAGCGACAGCGCCGCCTCTGGCAGCTCCGGATTGAGGCCCGATAGGCGCTGCCCTAGCCGGTAGCGCCAGTGGGGGGGATGGCCTATACAGCCTTCCAGCACTGCCGCTCCCACTGTCTGGTTATGGGGATAGAGATTGAGGCTAAAGCCGCGCGGCAACAGCGTTTTGATAAACAGTTCTGCTGTCACGCCACCGCCGGGATGATGGTGAATCTCAGTCGCGAGGGCATGGCGACGTTCCTCTTTCTCCATATCGAGACTGGGTAAAAAGTAGCGGTAGATTAGATGGCGTAAACGGTAGAAAGCCATTCCCAGCCCTTGATAATTCCAGGCATACTGCTGCGGATCATGATCTACTACCAGCAGCCCGCCCGGTCGCACTAGGCGAGCGGCTTCTTGTAAAACCTGCTGCATGTCTTTACAGTGGTGCAGCGTCGCATTAAGAGTAACGATGTCAGCAAACTCAGACTTCAGAGGCAGATCGTGGGCATCAGCTAGAAGCGGTACGTAGCCTAAGGATTGCGCCATTTCTAAAGACGCCGCTGCTACATCTACGCCAATGATGAGCTGAGGATGTCCTCCTAGCGTTGCATAGAGGTTGCCGGGGCCGCAGCCAATGTCTACAACGATCTGATCATCCCAACTGCCGATTGCCGCTAGCCACCG
This sequence comes from Sphaerothrix gracilis Ecp01, assembly GCF_030405905.1. NCBI lineage: Bacteria > Bacillati > Cyanobacteriota > Cyanophyceae > Nodosilineales > Nodosilineaceae > Sphaerothrix > Sphaerothrix gracilis. Next base: position 136,046 of record NZ_JASATW010000009.1, on the reverse strand, counting down.
CTCTCTGAAGGCTGCAGAGCGGTGACAGGCCTCAAAGTAATTCTTAGCCCACTGCGGCGTGTCGAAGAAGTGCTGATTGGCTTGTAGCTCAGGCGTTGGATTCCGAATTAGATCGGTTGGCACTTGCCGCAGAAAATCAATCTGATGATTGGGCTTGAGAAAGGGGACTAAGGGCGAAGTTTCGATAGCATTCATTGAGAATAAAATCTCCGACGCGGGGGGAAACAAACGTTTGACCTGAACAGCAAGCACCCTTGATACTTTGGCTAGGGCTGTTGGCTGAAAGACTGATCCGTATAGATACTGAGAGCACCGACCTGTAACTGACGCTCGTAGGTATTTTCAAAAATGCTGAGCTGCGGGCGATCGCTAGTCATGACATTGTCAGCCACGATGGTGCAGGGCACAAAGCGGCGATCGCCCGTGACCTCAGCCTTAGCAACTGAGGCGTTGTCAACATCTACATGCTCAATTTGCAGCGTTGGTTTTGCGTGATTGTTGAGCATGACCCACAAAGGATACTCCCAGGTGTTGCCAGAGAGCTTCAGACCCACCTTAGAGCAAGCCTGAGACTGAATGAAATTAGCGGCCTCTATGTAGGCTTCCTGGGCATCGGGATTACTCAAGAAGTATTGCTCAGTCCGGCTCTGATTAAAGATGTTCTGCACCTGATCAGTTTCAACAATTTGGCTGTTGGCAAACAAAGGTCGATTTTCGCTGAAGCCAACCCAAATCAAAGAAGCGCTCAGTAAAAGAGCGGCGACCGCGTTGACCACTCGGCGGCCAATCATTTCTGCTAGCACAACGCCCACAAACGGGGAGGCCAGCACAAACAAGGGGAGATGCAGGCGACTACGCCACGGCGACCAGATAATCAGGCCGCAAAACAGCAGAAAACCAACGACCACAGCTAGCCAATAAGTCGCCAAGAAATACTGCTGTCGCTGTCGCAATCGCCGTCTAACCATCCAGAAGACAATCGTCGCCGCCAAAAACAGCAGCAGATGCAGAGGATTGCCTGCCAAATCTTCATGGTTGATCAGGCTGTGAATATCAAATCCCTGACCGGGGGGAGAGCTGATGCGCGGATCGCTAGCGTCTAGGCCAATAAGGGCGTGTAACCCCTCGACAAAACGGATAATGATCAAATTAATAGAGCGTACTGGCGTACTCAGATGTAAGGCCAGATTGCGAATGATATTGGACAGAAGAATGCGCGGCCCCATCACTTCCATCCCCTGCCCTGACTCACCCAGGACAGAGCCAAATAGCTGCCAGTTGCGGCTATAGTGTCCCAGATTAATTGCTAAAGCGATCGCTCCAAAAGTGGCCAGCGGTCGCCAGAGCTGCCACTTAAGCCGCCGCCAGCCGGAAAAGACAAGCCATAAGCAAAACGGGAAGGCATACAGATAGGCAGTTCCCTTAGAAAGCAGGGCTAGCCCTAAACTTACCCCGGCTGCCGTCATCCAGTGTCCGGCAAACTTAGCCTGAATCGCTGCCAATACGCAAAAAGCGAGGCAAACGAGCCAAAAGCCAACAACATGATCGCTCTGGGTCGTCGATCCCTGCAAAATTGCCATAGGAATCGTGACGCAGACCACAGTGGCCAGTACCTGTCCCCGCAGGTTAGCCCCCAACTGCTGGGCAATTAGGGAGACTCCCACCAAACTGCCTACGAAGCTCAGCCACTGGACGATATTGGCGAAATAGTCATCGCCGCTGAGGACCTGTAGCTGAGCGATCGCAAAGCTAGACCAGGGACCGGGATGAAGCTGCCGAATGATTGCAGTTGGATAATGGGCAACGCTGCGGTTCTGGATCCAATGGACAACCCGGCCCAAATGATAGGTCATGGAGTCCCAGTTGTTGGGGGCAGCCGAAATAGCAATAAAGCCTATCACCAGTATGATGACGGCTACTCCGATCAGCATCAGCTTCAGGCCGAGGGGAAACTGCTGCAAAGACAGTTTTTGCGCCGGTTTTTCCGACTGTCTCTGCCGCAAGACAGCCGCGATCAACAAGGCATCAATACCCAACCAAACTGGCAAGAGTCCGACTAGACTCAAACCCCGAAATAAACTGAGAACTTCAGTCGTCAGTGTGATGAGGACGCCCCAGCTTAGCGCTGCGAGCAGAACGGCTCGTCGCCAGTCTTGCAGACGCTGCTGCCAGCAAATAAAGAGGAAGGCAAGCCCCAGAAAAGGGAGGATAACAGGCATGGCCGATTTCTCGAGTAAGCGATTAGACGGAGGTGGATAGAAGACGTTGAAAAATCACCTTGGCAAACTGCTGAGCCGAATTTTGTTCAGCAAAAGTTCGCATTTGGGCGCGATCGCCAAAAGTTACCAAAGGCTGATTGAGCATCTGATGCAGCCCCTGAGCTAGAGCCGCTGGCTGAGTCGAATCGACGGCAAGTCCTAACTGATAGCGATTGACCAGCTCTCCCATCAGGCCGTAGTCAGAGCTAAGTACAGGTTTCCCAGCCGCCGCTGCCTGCAACAAAATACCGCTCATGCCTACATGACGTTGATAGGGAGCCATTACCAGGTCTGCTAGCTGAAAATAGGCGGCAACGTCGGCTTCCGGCACAAATTCGTAATGTCTCAGGATTTGAATCGGTTTTTGCGCGGTTAGCGTTGCAATGCGAGCCTCTAGCTGCTGTTCTAAATTGGATTCTCCTACCAGCAGCAGGCAGAGCTTTTGGCAGTCTGCTGCGCTCAGCTCCGCGATCGCCTCTAGAAGCTGAGGAACGCCTTTACGGTGGGTGAGAGCTCCAAAAATGAGCGCTACAGTGCGATCGGCCTCAATCCCCAACGCTGCGTGCAGCTCTTGTACCCGCTCAGATGGTGCTTTTTCCAGCGCAACTGGATCAGGCAGATGAACCGCTTTAGATTGCCGGAGGAGCCGATTGAGCTGAGGCACAGCAAAAGGATCTAAGGAAAAAACGGTGTGTAGCTGCGATCGCTGTCCTATCAGCCACAGTAGTCCCTGCTCCCACCAGCGTTGCAGAGGTTCTTGGCTCTGAATCGGGTGCTGCGCAAATGTGGAATAGTGAAATGTGGGTCGAAAATAAATGCCCGATACCGGACAGGGCAAAGGCTGGCTGACGGTCAACGGCCTCAAACAGGTGTCTAAATATAGGGCCACGCAGTGTTGAGCCTGTAAAGCTTGGGCATATTTTCGCAGAAGCTGCCATTCTCTAAACGTACGCCGTAGCCGCTGGTATGCGGTTTTTCGCCCCCCCAGCCTATCGACTTCAGCCTGAGAAATCGCCTGAAACTGGACTCGCTCAGGCGCAGCCTGCTGGGCAATTTCCACAACTTCGCTATGTTCTATCAAAAAGCGCGGCGAAACAACGATGACTAAGCGTCCGGGCAGAGCCTCATGAATAAAATATTGAATTAAATGCTGAATGTAGGCTGGATGATGGCCACGTACAGATAGATCAAACAGCATTAAGGGGCGATCGCCCCCAGAGTTTGAGTTTTTCGGTTCAGAAGGATCTGCTAAAGCAGCCTGACTGGCGATCGCTGATTGTTCTGGCTGCGATTTGATTAATGAACTCATTTCTTGCCTACCATCGTGATGCTTCTGAAGAAAATTGGCGAGTTAGCAAGCCGCCGCCGCAGTCGAAACGGCAGGCGTTCTAAGAGCAACTCGCTCAGCTTGAATAAACTGGATAATCCTGGCAGTAGCGGGAGATGAAAGATCTGGGTCTGCTTATAGACTTTGCATAGCCCAACTTGCGTAAACCCGGCCTGACGAAACAGGACGCTAAGCTCACTCACCGAGTATTCCTTCAGGTGAAAACCAGTGGCGACTTGATCAAAGTATCTAGAAATGTCGTGCGGACCACAGAGTCGGTTAGGCGTCACACAGGCATAGACCCCACCGGGCTTTAACGCTCGGTAAATAGCCTGTAGCTGCTCTATGGCGTCCTCTGGATGCAAATGCTCCATAAGCTGATGGCTATAAGCTACGTCAATACTTGCTTCTGGGACGGGAATACTAACGCCGTCAGAAATAATAAGCTCTACATTTTCTGGCAGATTTAGCGTTCGAGTGAGTTCTTCTGAAACATCAACTGCGTAAACTTTGCTGGCTTGGGCGGCAATTTTTGAAGTGAGATGACCACTGCCACAACCTATTTCCAAAAAAGTTGTTTCAGGTTCAAAAAAGTGAGTTAAAAAGTTAACTCTCTGTCTAATTAAATAATCTGTTCTCTCATTAGCTGGCCGACTCAGTTGCGTATGATAAGGAATTTTCTGAAAAAGCTCGTCATACAGCTTAGTATAGAGTCTTTGTTCAAGCCGCTCTGATCTAGTCGATGCCTTCAGGCAATTTGCCAAAGATTTCTCAAGCAGATAGTGTTCTTTCGTCTGCGCAGAATTTCGAGTCTCAGGTTCATTAATTCTTTCTTCAGAATCATTTGCAATCATTGCTTCAAGTCCTCAGACTTTTAAGAAATTTTGTTAGCAGCAGTCAGCTACACCTACTTGTTCCGTAATTGATCGAGCTCAATTTGATCTCAATTTCATCAATACTACGGCACTCGTTAGAAATAGGTTTTTTGCAGGAACTGATTTTACTGAAATTTAAAACGAGCTGAGGCTTCGTAGGATTTTAGTGAATTTACCTAAAACTTCACTAAAGCTCTACAGAGGTTCTAAAGAATTTAACGAGGGAGAAGCTATTCTCAAAACAGCAATCTTGCTAGAAACGAGGGTCTGTCGGGGAATCCTGATGATTACTGGCTGTCTCCGCCTTAGTCTCTAGGCCAACCTTTAGCTTGCTAGGTTGCCTGTGAACGATCGCTGGTTGGATAAGGGACAAAGGTCACCTCTGCTCAAATGACATTTCGGGTTGTCTACTTTTCTATTCTCGAACCGTCAAGCAGCAATGATGATGTCGATTAGTGATGAAGCGAAATAATGGATGAGGAGCCAGCTTCGATGCTAGAGGGCAAAAACCGGATATCGCTGTTTCTGAGCTATTTAGGCGGCGGCGGTGCTGAGAGAGTCATGCTGAATTTAGCTGAAGGCTTTGTTCAACAAGGATTTCAGGTAGATTTGGTCTTAGCTAAAGCTTGGGGACCTCACTTATGGAAGGTTCCGGCTTCGGTGCGAATAGTTGATCTGGGGGCCTCTCGACCTCTGCTGAGCTTGCCTAAGCTAGCAAAATATTTGAAGCAAGAACAGCCCTGTGTGTTGCTATCAGCCATGCACTATGCCAATGAGATTGCAGTCCTGGCGAAACGGTTGGCGGGCGTTTCTACTCGGGTGATTGTGACAGAACATAATACGCTGTCCCGCTCTCTCGGCCATGTCAAGGGCTTAAAGCGGCGGTTGATTCCGCTTGGAATTAAGTATTTATACCCCTTAGCAGACAGCATCGTGACTGTTTCAAAGGGGGCCTGCAGCGATTTGCAGCAGTGGTTCAATCCTGATAAGGCCAAAGTTGAAGCCATCTACAATCCGGTGATTACGGCTGATCTTTATGAAAAAGCGGCGATCGCAGTTGATCATCCCTGGTTTCAAGCAGAATCTCCGCCTGTGATTTTGGGGGTTGGCAAACTGGAAGCTCAAAAAGATTTTGCGACTCTAATTCGAGCTTTTGCCAAACTCCATGCGCAGATGCCGTGCCGATTGGTCATTTTAGGCTGGGGGCCAGAGCGAGATGCGCTCGAAGCTTTAGCTGCCGATTTGGGAGTTGGTGAAGCAGTAGCTCTGCTAGGCTATGTAGATAATCCCTATAGCTATATGAAGCGGGCAAATCTCTTTGCGCTTTCATCTGCCTGGGAAGGTTTACCCACGGTGCTGATAGAGGCGATGGCTTTAGGAATACCTATAGTCTCTACCGACTGTGAGAGCGGCCCTCAAGAAATTTTGGCGAATGGCCAATGCGGTTACTTGGTACCTGTTGGAAACGCTGAAATGCTTGCTCAAGCAATGTTGACTGCGCTGCAGGAAAAGCCTCTACCGATTCCTGACTGCTGGCTGGATCAGTTCAAAATCGAAGCTTCTGTCAAGCAGTATTTAAGTTTGCTGGATAGCTCAATTTGCTTAGCTTGAAACTCTTACCTAGATCAGATGACCTATAGGCTACATCTAGCGTTGCGAGCAATAGCCTGCGGCAGAGCTGCGCTGGGCCGCGCTGAAGCAGCAAGGTAACGCTCAGATTTTGAACTTTCACAGTGTCTCTGCCTAACAGTATCTTCTAGCACTGCCTGTTTGCATCTGCTACCCGGTCAAAAGTTATAGGTGCCGCCTGATGAAAAGAAATCCTACTTCTAAGTCTGAATCTTGCTTTCTTTAGTAAAGAGGCAAAGAATTGAAGATTAAGTAAAGTCTCATTATTGAAGACTTATCCTGCATCTTGTATTGACCTAGACTAGCCTTAGTGAAATGTACCTGTTGATATGAATCATTATCTTTATAAGTTCTTTTACATTCTTGGAGATCGCAAAAGTAAGCTTGCAATATTGCTTTTAGCAATTTTGATTACGTCCTTCTTGGAAGCAATAGGTATCGGACTTATTGGGCCTTTTATTGCTTTAGTCAGCAGCCCAGACCTAGTTGAAAAGACAGCTTGGTTGAGCCGTATTTATGAGCTACTCAACTTCAGATCATTCAATCAGTTTGTAATCACTGCTGCCGTTGCTATTTTAATTATCTTTTATACAAAAACTTTTTTCAGCTTCAAAGTCAGAGAATATATTTTCTTGTTCGGCCTCTCTCATCAAGGAGAACTACGGCTTAGGTTGTTAGACTCGTATTTGCGTTTGCCTTATTCGTTTCACTTAAAGAACAATACTGCCTTTCTGATTCAGAATATTGTTAATGAAGCCGATACTTTTTGCAACGGCACTCTCTTACAAATTCTCAACTCCACCGTTAGCTTAGTCATGATGGTGGTTTTAGTTGGGCTGCTGCTAGCAACTGATGCAACTGCCACCGTCGTGATGTCACTGGTCCTATCGCTAGCATTCGCGCTGGTAGTTTACTTTCGGAAGAAAATTGCTAGCTGGGGGAAAGCCTCTTCAACATCCAAGGCAGAGATGATTCGCGTCATCAATCACAGCTTAGGCGGCGTGAAAGAAACTCGTATCATTGGTTGTGAACCTTACTTCAAGGATCAATTGGATGAGCAGGCTCAGCGCTACGCCAGAGCCTGCAGTTCTCTAATGAGTTTTGGTATGGTGCCTCGGCTTTTAATTGAGGCTTTAATAATAACGTTTGTTTTGGGATTGACGTCGGTTTCTTTGTTAGCAGGTAGAGATACTGATAGCTTGATTGCAACACTAGGTATTTTTGGAGTTGTTGCTATTCGACTGATGCCCGTTGCTACTCAGTTAACCTCCGGCCTTACCAATCTTCGCAGTTCTGCTTACGTCGTAGATAAGCTCTATTGGGATCTTAAAGAGATTGAAAAACTGAAAGGTGGATTTGCAAAAAGGTTGAGCCACCAAAAACAGTCAATATCTCAAAAACGGCCAGCAGTTTTACCCTTCAATCACAAAGTAGAGCTACGGCGTATTTCGTTTCAATATGAAGGTGCTAAGGAGTTAGCCTTACGCCAAGTTAGCTTAACGCTGCGCAAGGGAGAATCTATTGCCCTGATTGGTAAATCAGGTGCAGGAAAAACTACGTTGGTTGACTTGATTCTGGGACTCTTCCATCCGCAGTCCGGTGATATTCAAGTTGATGGACAGTCTATTTATCGAGATTTACGGGCTTGGCAGAACCTTATTGGTTATATTCCGCAGTCAATCTTTTTAATCGACGATACGATCGAGCGCAATATTGCCTTCGGAGTTCCCGATGAACACATTGATGCTGAGCGTTTGCAGCAGTCAATTGCGGCGGCACAGCTAACAGATTTAATCGAAAGAATGCCTGAGGGTATAAAAACCCGTATTGGTGAGAGAGGCGTTTGTCTTTCTGGCGGACAAAGACAACGTATCGGCATCGCGCGAGCTCTCTATCACGAGCGAGAAATTTTAGTCTTAGATGAAGCCACTTCTGCGCTCGATAACGAAACCGAGCAGCTAGTAACTGAGGCTATTCGTTCTCTTAGCGGTCAGAAAACAATGATTATTATCGCGCATCGCCTTTCAACTGTGAAACACTGTAATCGTATTTACCGCATGAAAAAAGGCCAGATTGTACAATCAGGAAACTACCGAGAAGTCGTTTTAGAAGAACAAGTAGCTTCAAGCTCTTAGACCTCAAAAGAAACAGTCTCAATAAAATTTATCTAAGAACCATCTGTTATTCAAAGCTTATTTGGGGAGAAAAGCTATGAGCATCAGTTTGAGTGACGAGCTAAAGGATGAACGCTCTGATGGCACAGAAGATTGTGTTGAACAGCTACCAGTTCATTTCTTTACAATTGTACTAAACGGTCAGCCCTTCATCGAATATCACATCGATATATTCCAGCAGCTATCCTTTGAATGGCATTGGCATATTATAGAGGGAGTAGCAGCTATTAAACACTGCGATAGCTGGAGTCTTAAAAATGGTGGACACATTACTGACGAAATGCATTTTGAGGGCCGCAGTAATGATGGAACTAGTGAATATTTAGATAAACTATCGCAGCAATATCCCAACAAAATAACTATCTATCGCAAACCTAAAAACGTATTCTGGGATGGCCGCATTGAGATGGTCAGTGCTCCTATACCAAACATCAAGCAAGAATGTCTTTTATGGCAAATCGATGTTGATGAGTTGTGGACTGCTGAACAAATAAGAACATCTAGACGGCTTTTTCTAGAAAATCCATACAAAACGGCAGCCTACTATTGGTGTCACTTTTTTGTAGGCCGCAATTTGGTTGTCAGTACGCGAAACTGTTATTCTCAAAATCCTAACTATGAATGGCTGCGCACTTGGCGATTTAAGCCAGGTGCAGCTTGGAAAAGTCACTCGCCTCCTCGACTTTTTACAAAAGAAGAGGATGGAGAAAGCAAAAATATTGCAGAAATCAATCCTTTTCTACATGAAGAAACAGAACAAAACGGCTTAATTTTTCAGCATTTTGCTTATGTTATGCCGCCTCAGCTAACATTCAAAGAGCATTGTTACGGATACAAAGACGCTTTGAAGGGCTGGAAATTGCTACAGGAAGAGACTAATTTTCCAGTGAAACTAAGTAAGTATTTGTCTTGGGTTGAAGACGATACTTTGGTTGATAGTGCTGAAGTTTGCGGCGTAGTTCCGATAGCTCAAAAGGATACAGTTCTAAATAGCTGGTTTTTCGTAAAAAATCCAATAGTTAAAGACGCTTATTCTCAAGAAGCTGTCTCAATACCTAAAATTGCTGTTGACTGCGTTAGTTTTCAAACAGCTAATAAAGAGCAGGCAGAGTTTTGGAATCTTGCACTACAGTTCTGGGCTGACAACGATCTTTCAAAGCATTTCTTGCTCATTGATCGAGCAGGTACATCACCCCGACTGCAAAATCTACATTATTGCTCTGTACCACTGTTTAATGAGTCAAAAATAGGAATAGATTCCAAGCGAATTCAGAAGCTTTGCGAGCAAAATTCAGTTTCGCTATTCGTTTCAACTGGAATTAGTATTCCCACACGTACTCCTTCAGTAAAAATTATTCAGTCAGAAAACATAAATTTTGAGGCTCTTGATAAGGAACGCTATAGCCTGCTGCACGCTTCTTGGATCGTTTCTCTTTCAAAAGTAGGCTTAAACAAAATTAAAACGTATTTTCCTGAATTGAGCTTCAAGGTAAGTAAAAGTATAGAGCTTGACTTACAGGAAGAAAAGATTTCTCAAATTCATCAACTAACTAATACTGTTTTAAGCCTGGCTGAAGAAGCGAAACATGAAAGTTTTCCAAAGAGTAATTTTTTATGGGAAGAAGTTGCGGATTTGAAGGCTCAGATTGAGAGCAGTTCACAAACAAATTGTTTAGAATTGCAGTACGAATTGAAAAAGCAAAAGAAAATTATTGCATCAATAAAAACTAGCAGTTTTTGGCAGTTGAGGAGCCTGTGGATGAAGACTAAATCATTATTTGGTCGTTCTTCTAAAGATTGGTGGGAGTAGGCGAGTTATAAAGTTTAGCGATTTGAGTTAAAAGCAAAGGCTTAATTTTATGCAGCAACATCAAGATTCGCAAGAAGTTTATTTGACTGTAATTCCGAATTCTGGCCACCGAATTGGGCATAAACTCGATGATCTAATCACTGGATTTATCTTAGCAGAATGGTATAACGTAAAGTATCTTCACAGTCCGCTTCCTGAGCAAAAGTGGGAAGATTTTTTTGGATTTGGCGAAGGTGAGGTTCAATTCTCACAGTGTTTCAAGCAGGATTCGCCTATTATTTCATGTACACCTTTTCTGGGAGTTAGATGCTTATCTCCTCGGCAAAGATTTTTGCTGAGATATATTGAGTGGACAGAGTATAGGGCGCGCTTTTTACTTAAAAGAGTCCCGGTTAAACAAGTTCGTCAGTGGCGATCCCCTAATTTTTGGGATGGTTCACCCTTGAGTTATTTTCAACAGGTATTTCAACATAGAACTGCAAACAAAAGCGCCATTTTCTGTTTCCAGAGGGGAATCAGAGTGATGCTTTACCAAGTTCATGATTGGGGTAAAAAAGATCATATTGATCCTGAAATTTACTCCAAAGTTGTTAATAAACTGAGGTGTAAGTATTTTAGCAAAAAACATCCCAAAAAGTTTTCATATTTTGAACCTAATGTAATAAACATTGCGGTTCATGTGCGAAGAGATGACGCATCTGCTGAAAACCAGCGCTTTTTGCCGCTTTCATACTATGAAAAGGTATTAAGTAACTTAAAGCATGTTTTTCAAGACAGACCATACACGTTTCATGTTTATTCTTCAGGCGCAGAAGAGGATATGAGACAAGTAAAAGATTCAATCAGTCAGGTTTCTGACCGCGTTGTTTATCACCTAAATGAGCCAGCGATGGAAGCAATTCATCACATGGCGATCGCAGATATTCTAGTTGTTGGAAACAGCTCTTTTTCTCACTGGCCGGGATTTCTATCTTATGGAATTAAGCTCTACCAGCCGCATTTCCATATGTTTGATTTAGATGAAAAAGAGTGGGTTGTGGTCAATCAAGAGGGTGATTTCGATTCAGCTCATTTTGAATCACTGTTTTACGCTTTGCCCAAACATGCCAAAGCGAGTCAATCATGAATTAGTACGTGACTAAAACTTAGCTTTCAGTTGATGATATATAGCCGATCAGTATGCTTCCAGATCGGCTTGCTGTTGAGCTGATTCTTCTAGAATTTTTCTTATGCGTATTCTATATGACGGCTTAGTTTACAAGCTTCAAACTCAGGGGGGCATCAGCCGATATTTCAAAAACCTCGTAAGCTCGTTGCCCGATCAGTTTTATCCTTTGCTTACGGGCTACCAGTCAAAAAAGCTGACTTATCCGACTCACTCAAATCTCGAGAAGTATCTTTACCCGCTTGCTGGCGTAAATCCGAAGCGATTGTCAGAACCACTTGGACAGTACTTTTTTCATTTAGTAACGACGATGACTCAGTTTGATCTGATTCATCCAACCTATTACTGGCTACACACAGGAAAGGATCTGACAAGCTACCGTAAGCCTATAGTTGTGACCTTTCATGACATGATCCACGAGCTGTTTGCACCGCAAATGGATCCCAGTGGCCAGCTTGCTAAAGTAAAGCGTAGAGCAGCGGAAGTTGCAGATGCAATAATTTGTATATCTGAAAATACCAAACAAGACGTACTGACAAGATACTCAATTTCGGAAGATAAAGTAAAAGTTATTTATCATGCCGCTGATCTGAGTCAAAGCATGGCTCATGGAGCCGAACCAGTTCCGCCTCAGCCATATTTCTTATATGTCGGTTCCCGCAACTCAAATTATAAAAACTTTGAGGTTTTGCTAAAAGCTTTCTCTAAAGTTTTAACTGCTCAATCAGACTCCCTAATCTGCGTTGTGGGTAAAGATCTTAGTCCAGCCGAGCAGTCTATTGCCAACGATCTAAACGTAGGTAAATCGATTAAGATCTATAGCGATGTGACTGATCACCACTTGGCAAAGCTTTATCGATGCAGCGTTGCCTTCGTGTATCCCTCTTTGTATGAGGGTTTTGGTATTCCTTTATTAGAGGCGATGACCTGTGGAACACCCGTGGTGGCCTCTAATGCTTCTTGCTTTCCTGAAGTAGTTGATGATGCCGGTTTGCTTTTTAATCCTCATTCAGAAGTAGAGCTCGCGGACATTTTACTGTCTTTATTGAACAATCCTGCTGAGCGCGATCGCTTAATCGCAAAGGGTTATGAAAGAACACAGTCGTTTAGCTGGCAGAGAACAACCGATCAGACGGTTGAGCTATATCAATCTCTTTAAGTCCGCTTTTTAATTGGCTTCTCTAGCTACTGATTAACCCAAACTGCGCTTGTCAAGTTTTAGCTTAGTTCTAAAAAAATCAGCATTTAAATTATCTATATTTTGCATAAAACTAAGAATCTTCAGCTAGAAGTTTTGACAAAAGCTAGTCGTAAATATTATTTTTTTGCTCTTGCGCAAGTCGAGGTAAATCATTGCTATCCTTAAACTTTATTCAAAATTAAGAGTTTATCCAAACTTTCTAGACGAAGGCTCAACCGTAAAGATCCGGTTAACTGCCTTTATATTGATTGGATTTAGGCGGTTACACGATGCATATTGTTCTTATCTCAGTTAGTTCAGTACATTTACTGTGCTGGCTGTCAGTGGCAAATGAATTTTCAAGCAGCGCGGAATGCTCAGTAGCCATAGTTCCAACATGTCTCACGATGCTTCTCACCAGCGAGGATAGGTCATGAACAGCCTGCATTGGCTACCCCAACATCCAGATATTCGTCAAGCAATTCGAGAGCTGTCTGATATTCAGCTTCCGGCAGATCAGCTTAGCTATCTTCGCTGGCTATCAGGACATCAGCTTGATTTCAATCAGATAGTTCGCATTGATAAGCGTTTGCAGGCTCTCAAGACAAAAGAGGCAGCGATCGCGACTAGTCTGCCTCAAGTAAAACTGGCCGTTTTAGCATCATCCACCGTAGAGCATTTACAAGCTGCAATCCGAGTTGCGGCTCTGCGCCGTGGTTTACTAGCAGATATTTATGTCGCTCCTTACGGCCAGTATCGTCAGGCCATCTTAAATCCCGCCTCCCAGCTTTATCAGTTTGGACCTGACGCGGTGCTACTGTCCTTAGATAATTCAGCTATTGGTTTACCGTTATCGTTAGAAGCAAGCCGTTTGGAAGTGGAAGAGGCTGTTTCTCAGCGCGTAGCTGAGTGGGAACAGCTTTGGCAAGTCATTACCACCCAGCTAGGATCTGCTGTTATTCAGCAAACTTTTGTTCCCTCAGCTGAGCGACTGTTTGGTAACTACGACACGCTTGTACCCGCTTCGCCTGTCAATGTCTTACATCAGGTTAATGCGCAACTGCGTCAGCGCGCTGCTGAACACCGAACCTTACTGCTAGACGTGGCTGATCTAGCCGCCGAGGTTAGCTATCAATCTTGGGCTGATCCAACCCTGTGGCACCATGCAAAACAAGCCGTTTCCCCAGTTTATGCGCCTCTTTATGGTGAGCAAGTTTCCCGCATCCTAGCAGCTCTGCGGGGGTTATCATCCAAATGTCTGGTCCTAGACTTAGACAATACGCTTTGGGGCGGCGTTATTGGTGATGACGGTTTAAGCGGGATTGAACTGGGTCAGGGCACAGGCCCTGGAGAAGCTTTTCAAGCTTTTCAGCACTACGTCAAATCTCTTAAACAGCGAGGCATTATCCTCGCCGTCTGTTCTAAAAACAACGACGCAACGGCCAGAGAACCCTTTGAAAAGCATCCAGAAATGGTGCTGAAGCTGGAAGACTTTGCTGCATTCGTGGCCAACTGGGAAGACAAAGCAACTAACCTGAAGCGCATTGCAGCCCAGCTCAATATTGGTCTTGATTCACTGGTTTTCTTTGATGACAATCCAGCAGAACGGGCGATCGTGCGCCAGTTTGCTGATACCGTAGCGGTTCCGGAAGTGCCTGAAGATCCGGCTTGGTATCGCCGCTGTCTATCAGATGCAGGATATTTTGAGGCTGTTTCCTTTTCTAAAGATGATGCTCAGCGGGCTGATCAATATCGTGCCAATAGCCAACGGCAGGCGCTGATGCAGGAAGCCCATAGCATTGACAGTTTTCTAGAAAGTCTCAAAATGCAGCTGACAGTTGCTCCTGTCGATGCCGTGTCTTTGCAACGGGCAACTCAGCTAGTCAATCGCAGCAATCAGTTCAATCTCACCACCCATCGCTACACGGAAGCTCAGATGCAACAAATGAGCGATGACCCCGATATTCTCTGCCTCCAAATGCGCTTGCAGGATGCCTTTGGAGACAATGGCTTGATTAGCGTCATTATTGCTAAACCCGCCCAGCTTGACAATCAGAAAGGTCTGCACGTTGATACCTGGCTAATGAGTTGCCGGGTTCTGGGCCGTCAGGTTGAACAGGCAGTGCTGAACGTTTTGGTTGAGCAGTCGCAACAGCGAGGGGAGCAGTTTCTTCTCGGTGAATATGTCCAGACCAAGAAAAATGAGATGGTCAAGCAGCACTATGCCAATCTAGGCTTTAGTTTGTTGTCGGAGAAGCTAGGCGCAGAAAATGAGTTTCGGAGTCTTTGGCATCTAGACTTAGAAACTTATAAGCCGTTTAATACATTTATTCAATCTAGTTTTTGTCAATGAGGACAACCATGAACCGCGAACAAGTTTATCAGCAGCTAACGACAGTTTTTCAAGACGTGTTTGATGACGACGATATTGAAATTGAAGATAGTACGTCTGCTAAAGATGTATCCGGTTGGGACTCAATGAATCATATCAATTTAGTCTTAGGAGCTGAGCAAGAGTTTGGCGTTAAGTTTAAGACGGCTGAGGTAGCACAACTGGCTAACGTGGGAGAATTTGTGGATCTAATTTTAGCCAAACTAAATCAGTGAGGGTCTGAACAAGCTGCTTGCTGATTTCCCTAAAATAATTTGCCTGCTTTTTTGGTTTCATCTTTGTTTTCGGAGTAGAAGCTAAAACTACTTCAACTGCGACTACATACTATACTCTTGGCGGATATTTAATATGCTGTTTAATTCTTACGAATTTATTCTGGTATTTCTACCTATAGCAGTATTTGTTTTTTATCAACTAGCTAAGTTTGGCGGGCGAAAACTAGCCGTTCCTTGGTTAGTAGTGGCCTCTCTATTTTTTTACGGATATTGGAATCCTCCTTATACAGTCTTATTAATCATCTCAATAGGAATAAACTATATCCTCGGCCAGCTATTAGCGAAAACTCAAGCTACTGATCGGGAAAAGCTAGGAAAAGTTTTGCTGGCTTTGAGCATAGCGTTTAATCTAGCGCTGCTTGGCTATTACAAGTACCTTAATTTCTTTGTAGATAGTCTTAATGGAATAGCCGGAACTTCTTTTTTGGTCAGAGAAATTTTCCTGCCACTAGGAATTTCTTTCTACACTTTTCAGCAGATTTCTTATCTTGTTGATAGTTTGGAAGGAGAAACTAAAGGTTATCGTTTCATCGATTACTGTCTATTTGTATCGTTTTTTCCACAGCTCATTGCCGGCCCAATTGTGTCGCATCAGGAAATGATGCCGCAATTCTCAAAGAAGGCTGGTTTTCAATTTGATCCAGAAGATTTAGTCGTCGGTCTCACAATTTTCTCAATGGGGCTGTTTAAGAAAGTTATCTTAGCAGATCAGATTGCTCTGTACTCAACCCCTATTTTTCAAGCTGCTGATGGGGGTATTGCACTTACGTTCGCTGAGGCTTGGATGGGTGCTTTGGCTTACACCATGCAGATTTACTTTGATTTCTCCGGATACTCAGATATGGCAATTGGTGCAGCGCGAATGATGGGCTTTAAGCTGCCTGTTAATTTTAATTCGCCATATAAAGCAGTTAACATAGTTGACTACTGGCAACGCTGGCATATTACTCTAACGCGCTTTTTAACTCGCTATCTTTACAATCCGATTGTCCTAAACTTTTCTCGCCGTCGGATTCAGCAGGGGAAGAGCCTGATCAAAAAGGGAGTGGGTACACCTGCTGCTTTCTTGGAGCTAGTAGCTTTTCCTACCATTCTGACAATGTTTCTGTCAGGACTGTGGCACGGAGCTGGTTGGCAATATATCGTGTTTGGTCTTTTGCATGGATTTTACCTAGCTATACACCACGGTTGGCGCATGTGGTGCAAATCTATGGGAATCAGCTCAAAGGAAAGCTCTTGGTGGCATTTGAGGATTGGTCAGGTATTAACTTTCGGATGTGTCATGGTTGCCATGGTGTTTTTCCGAGCCCCTAGCGTTCGCAATGCGCTTACGGTTTTGTCGGCGATGGTTGGTGCTAACGGCATAGCTTTTACAGACGGGGCTTTATTCTCAAATCAACTTTTAGAAAGTCCTCAGTTTGGAGTTTTGCTGCTAGCTACTCTATCGATTATCGCTTTCTGTTTTCCAAATACTCAGGAATGGTTGGCAAACTATAAGCCTGCCCTTGGTGTTCAGCCCAATCCTGCTGATAAATATAGACCAAAACTTGGGCAGCTTTGGCAACATTTTGCTTGGCGGCCTAATAGGGCTTGGGCAGCTATTACTGCCACACTCGCAGTCGCAGCCTTTTTAGGACTCTCTGAAGTCAGCGAGTTCATATACTTTCAGTTCTAAAAAGTTACGTTCAACACCTAGGAAATTGTTTTGTACCCATGTACAGTCGCTTTCTCAAAAACTTCTTTGCTTTCTCAGCTATCCTGCTAGGAACTGTTTTTCTCACAAATTTCTTTGTTGATCCCTATGGCTTGCGTAAGCAAGGCGGCAGAGTTAATAACGATCGAGTTGTTAAAGCAATTAGAGTCAATCATCTTAGGCCGAATATTGTTTTGCTAGGCTCTTCTGGCGTTGCTCGTGGCTTGAACCCAGAGCATCCAACTTTAACTAAGCAAGGAAAAACCTATAACTTGGGTATTTTGGGTGCCAACATTTACGAACTTCTACGTTATTTTCAGCATGCTACTGCTGCTGAATCTCTAGATACGGCAGTTGTGAGCTTAGATTTTTATGCATTTAATGGTATTCGAGATGTGCGTCCAGGGTTTTCTGAGTCTCGCCTAGAAAATCAGAGCATAGCTCCTGAAGATTTGTTTGGTCTCTTTTTCTCAATTGATTCGCTTAAGCTGGTTTTCAATGCAGATAAGCGAGGTCGCTATTTTCACAAGAATGGTACATATGCTCACGACATTGAGCCAGAGGAGCGTCAGTCTATATTTGCAACCGAACTGCTCGAGGATTTTTCTAGAGAAGAGGAGATGTATTGGGAATATCAGTTTTCTCAAGAAAACATCAGCTATTTCTCCGAGATGGTTACCGTTGCTCAAGCTGAAAACGTTGACTTGAAACCTTTCATTCCACCAATGCACGTTACGCTGTTTTACTCGGCCATGTTCTCTGAGCGGTGGTCGCTTTATCAACAGTGGATGAAAGAGGTTGTAGCGGTTCATCCAGTATGGGATTTTTCAGGTTGTAACAGCGTTACTTCTGAAATGATCAGTCCAGAAATGAAAAATTACGAGGATCCCTCTCACTACACCTACAAAGTTGGCAATCTGTTAATTAAGCAGATGTTTGAAGAGTTGTCCACAAAAGAAGCGGGCAGCTTTGGCGTATATGTCACTTCGGATAATGTCGATGCACATTTGAAAAGCGTCAAGGCCCAGTGCGATCGCTGGCAGCAAGAAAATCCTGAAATTGTTAGCTGGCTGAAAGAACTTGATCTAAATGGGCGCATTATTGCTTCTTCTCAGAAGGCTAACTGAACTTAAGTGCATGCAAACAGTAAATACGACATCCACTAAAAGAGATCTTTACTGGGACTCTGCTAAAGCCTGGCTTTTGTATCTAGTTATTTTAGGCCATTTTACAAAAGGCCAGCTAGAATATAGCGCTACACTGAGTGGGTTAACTACTTTCATTTACGCCTTTCACATGCCTGTATTTATATTTATTTCAGGCTTGTTCTCTAAAAAGATAGTTTCTCCTAGATTCAAAGAAATTGGTAGTTTATTGGCAGTGTATGTAATATTCCAGGCTATTTATGCTGTTTATTTTCAAAGCTTGGGTAAACCAGCGAGCCTAAATCCTTTTCAGCCCAACGACCATCTTTGGTATCTTTTTGCTCTATTTGCTTGGAGAACTTTCATCCCATACTTTCGCAAAATCAAGGCTCCCGTTGCAATTGCCATCTTGATTTCTATAGTTTCCGGATTTTTTGAGCTCGGTCCTGGGTTGGATAAGGCTTTTGGCTATCTGCCGTTCTTTGTTTTAGGCTATTTTCATTCCTTCAAGAAAACTAAGAACCCCAGTTTTTTGTCCGTTGCGGCTGCCTTTATCATTTGTTTTGCCGGTATCATTTGCCTTGTTTTAGGTAAATATTGGTTGATACCAGGCGGTTCTATTTTCCATTTCTTTTGGAAACCCTACGGTGCATTTGGAGCCTACTCAATGGTTATGCCTGTAGTGCGTATGGGGGCGATAGTGAGTGCAGTGACTTTAGGATACTGCTTCTTAAACACTGTCCCAGAGAGCAAGTTCATGGCAAAGTTAGGAATGTACTCCATCTATCCATACTTGTTGCATAACTTGTTTGTGGAAGCATTTTGCCAGTATGTTCCCTACACAAGAGGATTGAGTGAGCTTATATTTTTGGCCTTATCGTTCCTTATTCTTTGGTTATGTGCATTAGAAAGGGTAAGAAGCGTTTTTAAGTTTTTAGTTGAACCTAATATGAGCTGGCTCAAGCAGGCCAAGCTAGAACAGTCCTCTACATGAGCTACTGTTCTGAACTTGAATGCGTCGATAGTCGGCTAATCCTCTATGTAATTAGGCAGATCCCTGGTAGCGCTGCCAGAGTTGCGGTAAGTGCTCAAATCCTTCAACGCCAATGAGTCGAATAAATTCGGCGCGCTGCTGGGCGATCGCCTGATTGAAGCTCTCCTGGCCTAACTGTCCCTGTAAAATTGTCACCAGTCCAGCGGCCTGCCGCCAAGCCTGAGCGCCCATTTGCTCTAGCCAGTACATGCCCAGGCAGCTATAGTGAATCGCCTTGGTTGAATTCTGCAGGGCGTAATAAGCTTCAGCTAGATAAGTGGCGTTTAGTCCCTGCAGGTAGGCATTGCCAGAAATCTGAGCAATGGGCAGTCCTTTTTCTAAAACCGTGACGGCGGCTCCCGGCTGGGACGAAATTGTATAGGCAATTCCTAAACTGTTGTAGGCTAAAGCCTGACTTTGGCGATCGCCTTGGCGCTCAGCTAGGGCAAGTCCTTGCTCTAGGTAGCGAATAGCCCGTTCAATCGACTCAGGTTCCATGCGCTCAGCAGCCTGCGCCGCAAACACTTCGCTATAGCCCAAATTCACCAGCGCATTGGCTTCAGCCAGGCGATCGCCCTGCTGTCTCGCCAGAATCAAAGCCCGCTGGCTTAGATCAATGGCCTGCTGGTAGTTTTCCTGAAGAACGTAGACTCTAGCTAAATGATTGAAATTAGCAATCTCGCAGGTGACATCCTGGGCGTCACGAGCAATCTGCAGCGCTTCTTCATGAAAGACGATCGCCCGTTCGTAGCGTCCTAGGGTGCGCTGCGAATAGCCCAGCAAGGTCAGCAGCCGGGCTTTTTCACGACTAGATTCGACCTGCTGCAGCGGATCGCTGAAGTAGCTAAGGGTTTCTTTGAGATAGTCCCCCGTAAAGGAGGCAAAGACGCCGCCGTAGAGCGGGAAATCTTCGCGCTGGGCAAAGCGGCGCAAAACCTGCAGCATCATCTGAAATGAGCCATTGGCTAGATCGGAGCGGCGATCGCGCCAACCTTCCCAAAGCTGGCACCAAATCTGAGCAAAAATTAAGAAGCTGCTGTAGGACAGTCGCCGCCCCGCCTTAGAATCGTAGGGCTGCTGATCAAACCAGGCGACCAGGCTACGCTGCAGGATTTGTAAGAGAACAGCTAGCTCAACCCATCCGGTTAGCTCTAAAGACTCTAGAGTTTGGGTAAAGCCCGCTACTGAGTCTGCTTCGGCTAATACGGTAAACAACTGACGCGCCAGCGGACTCCTGACCTGCTTAGCCCAGATGGCCCAAGGCCCTTGTTTCTCACCACCGAAGCCCAGAGCACCTCGTACAGGTCGGTAAAGCCAGCTCACCAGTTCTGGCTCTAAACTGTCAAAATCTGAGAGGCCACTTTCAATACCCTGGGCGATCGCTAAGCCTCCTCCGCTATCGGCCTGCTTCAGTCGTCGAACTAGCTGCCGCAGCGACTCCCGGTTGAGATGATGGGGCTGGTTAGGATCAATGAGCTGCAGAAAAACCTGAGGCTTTTGCTCAACTGCCGCTGTCATCAATGCGGTCGTGGCCTGGGTGAGTTCATCATCAGCTACTTGCTCTTGCTGTAGATGCTCCCACTCTCCCTGAATTGTCTGCAAAGCTCGTAAGATCCGAGACGCCTTGAGCGAGGTATCTGCCTGAGCTGCTTCAATCCGCTGACTCAAGATACGCTCAAATAGCTCTCCGGTTCCCGGCTGTAGTCCTCTCGTCAGCAAAGTTTTGACCTGGGACTTGGAGCGGATTTTACCTTTGAGCGTCTGCTCGACAATTTGATCAATCAGGGTGAGATAGGTATTGTCCAATGGCGCTCCCTCGGTCTGACTTGGCGACAGCCAGCCTGAGTCAAAGAGCTGACTGATGAAATGATTTACTGTCACAGTAGCGCATCTAAGTCATTTGGGTGAGGTAAATTCGATCGGGATGCATCTCTTACTAATAGGGACTCGCTTCAGGCAGTAGAGGCGCAATAAGTTGCTAACCAGCGCAGCGAAATCTCTTTAGCCGTAAACTGCAGTCCATTGAGCGCAACCTCAATACCGTTGGCGTGATGATACTGCTCAGCGACAACTAAGAGCTGGTAGAAAGTTGTCATAGCCGCTTCTAGCTGATCTTGATCAAACTGCTGCCAGGCCAAGTCAATTAGGGGTTTGATCTGTTCAGGGGGAAGATCAAGGGGAGCGGCGATCGCCTGATGAATCAAAGCTGCCAATATCTCTATCGGTGCGGTTAGCAAAATGCGGACAAAAAGTTGAGGATGCACAAGTTAAACCTCCAGCAGGTTTACCATTTCATCAATATTTGTAGATTTCTATAGATATCTCTATCTAGCTGACCTATGGCTATTCAACTTGCCAAAAAATAATTAGGCACATCTGACAGGGAAGACGCCTTTTTTAAGGGATATCAGCGATGCTGCGATGCCCCAATTGAGTCATAAAACTTTACCTTTTGCATTAAAATATACATCATGCTTAGGTAATTATCCAGTCAAAAAAATGTCTTGCCAGTTTTCGATACCCAAAACTGGTCCCTGACACGGAAAAGCCATCAACCCATCAAAAGTTTAGGTGGCAGCAGCCAAATCAGAGTCCCTTGACCATAAGCAACCTGATCCCAGGCTGACTCAAAGTCAATGCGAACAACTGCCGCTGTCGGAACCGATAGCAGACCGCCGCCTATGAGCTGGCTAGAGAGACTAGACCAGGTCGGTTCATGGCCTACTAGCATTAGGCGCTCAACTTTATCAGATACGCGATGAATGACTTGTAAAACCTGATCGGCAGAGGCTGCGTATAGGTCATGAGTTACCTGCAGGGAACCCGGCCAGCTACCCGCCGCGATCGCCAGTTCTGCCGTTGTTTTAGCCCGCACCGCTGATGAGGTAATCACCTGATCAGGTATCTGGTTGGCAGCCGCCAGAAATTTACCCACGGCTTTAGCTGCCTTGATGCCGCGTTTGGCAACCGGGCGCTGATGGTCGTGATCGAAGTCTGCTTTCCAATCGGATTTACCGTGGCGAAAGAGAAGGAGCTGCGTTGTCATCAATCTACTGTCCCAAGATTAGAAATACACCAGCTAGCATGATCCCTGCTCCCAACAGCCGCTTGCGAATTCCTGGTTCCTGAAAAATCAGATGTCCCATCAGAGCTGCTATAAGCGTACTGGTGCGCTTCACCGAAATCACATGGGCCACTAGGGTGAGCTGCAGGGCGTTCATTTGACAGGTCGTGGCAATCATCTGGGCTAGGCCAATGGGCAACAGCAGCTTGAAATGGCGCTGCAGCTGATTGACCGGCGCCGAGACTCGCTGCAGCACGATGGGCAACATGCCCACGCCAATAAAGGCGTGCAGCGCTACCAGCCAAAACAGCGGGGATGAATTCTGCACCCCAACCTTATCAATGTTGGCGGTAATACTCCAAATGAAGGCCACGCCTAGCATTAGCTTTGGCCCCGGCTCCTGCCAAAAAGCCTGAAAAGGCGCAAACGGGCTGCGATGCTGCGATCGCCAGTTCAGCACATAGGCTCCTAGTACAATCAGCAGCCCTCCCATCACGTCGGCCCAGCCTGCGGTCTCCTGCACAATAAAAGGAGAGGTCAGACCCAAGAATAGAGGGGTAAAGCTGACGTAGGGTACTGTCAGGGAAACGTCTGAAGTGGAGATAGCTTTGATATAGAGCAGAAACGCTAGGGTGTTGAGCAGTCCCCCGGCGACCAGTGCTATCCAGAAGCCAGGCTGAAGGGCGGGCAGTCCGTCCCAGGCGATCGCGGGTAGTAGGCAAACCGTCGTCAAAACCGGCCAGGCCCAAGCCACTAGGTAGACATTGAGCTGATTGAGGCTGCGCTTGCTAAAAATATCGGTGGTGCTACACAGGTAATGATGCGTTGTAGTGGTGGATGAAGTTCCACAGCAGTCCGATGTGATTGCGTAGACTTTTTGAGAACGCCAAACTCCGCCGCACAAACCGCGAGACACGCTGCCGAAGTGTACAATTGAAACGCTCAATATAGCTAGTTTTGCCGCTATCTTTGGTGACCACCTGATGGCGCTTGGAGGGCAGGACTCCCTGATATGCTTCCCAAGCATCGGTGTAAACCACGGCGCACTGACGATAGAGCGGCGGCAGCGATTGCCAAAGCTGCTGAGCGCTGTCTCGCCCCCGACTACCAACATGCGCTCCAATGATTTCTCGAGTTTGCGCATCCAGCGCCAGCCACACCCACTGCTTGTAGCCTTTGCGGTCAACGAAGGACCAGAGTTCGTCGCACTGCACGCTCAAAGGCCCCTTTTTTTGGGCACTACCTCAGCCCGAGTCGCGGTTTGTGCGGCTTTGTCATTGACGTAATCCTGGAGCCATTGCTCAGAAACCTGTACCGCTCGCGCGATACCGGCCATCGAGATCCGTTCTAACAGCAGCCGGTCAATCAGCTCTCGCGTGGCCTGATCGATGCGTTTATCCGTCGGCTCCTCAACGAACTGGTAGCCGCATTGGCGGCAGAGATAGCGTTGCTTACCCGTATGGATGTGGCCGTTTTTGACGATATAAGTGGCTTGGCACTCAGGGCAGGTCGGCATGAGTCGTCAAGGGTTTCTTCTTGATCACCTTAACAAACACATCATTACCCCTGGGGCACTACCAAAATTTGTTCTAGCCTAAGCAAGCTTTTCTCTGGTTGCTGATAATCTTCAGAATGTCTTCGGTTAATTCCGGAGATGAAACTGAAGAAATTGGCCGATTCAGTCTACAGATAGAGAATTTTGGCAGGGACAATGCGATCGCGCTGGAAGGATGAGGGGTTGCAAGCATCTCTGGGTGTTGGCGTTGACTATGACGATTTGGGCGGTTTGCTGAGCTGGGAATGCTGATGGCAAGCACCTTTGCGGTATGGCCATGATCTCTATGATGAGGTTATCCACCTTGCATTCTTTGCAGAATAAGGCTTTTGGCTATTTTAAGGACATCCTTATTGAGAATAGAGGCAGCTTATTGATATTACACAAGTCCACCTTGCAAATTCGCTGTAGAATGCTTGTAGGGAGGGAGTCCTGGAGTCCGCTCCTCTAAACTTCTTCGGAAGTTGAATTAATGGAAACGACACTTAGACCTATTGCAGTATCAAAGGTACTTCAGAGCCCTCTAAACTTCTTCGGAAGTTGAATTAATGGAAACTCAAGAATCTCAGATTTTCCGTAACCTTGAAGCGGCGCCCTCTAAACTTCTTCGGAAGTTGAATTAATGGAAACCGTCAATCAGATATAAATCAACCTTACTTCGAGTTAGCCTCTAAACTTCTTCGGAAGTTGAATTAATGGAAACTCACCACCGCCCGAATATTTTCTACAGAAATGGTACCTCTAAACTTCTTCGGAAGTTGAATTAATGGAAACAAGTGGTCATATTTTTTGAACGGCTCTAAATCAACTTCCTCTAAACTTCTTCGGAAGTTGAATTAATGGAAACTCCGTGAAGTAAAGCAAGCTGTAGCTAATTGAATTCCTCTAAACTTCTTCGGAAGTTGAATTAATGGAAACCAATTCTTTTTTCTAGAGAAAGTTTTAGAAATTCATCCTCTAAACTTCTTCGGAAGTTGAATTAATGGAAACACATCAAGAGAGGGAATATAATCCCAATCAAGAACCTCTAAACTTCTTCGGAAGTTGAATTAATGGAAACTTTTGAAAGTCTCTTTGTTTCTTGCTCTAAATAAGTCCCTCTAAACTTCTTCGGAAGTTGAATTAATGGAAACTCAATTATAGGTAAAGGGGTTGCATTTCTACCCATCCCTCTAAACTTCTTCGGAAGTTGAATTAATGGAAACCTTAGCCAGAATGTCTTGAATACTCATGTACTAACCTCTGCCTCTAAACTTCTTCGGAAGTTGAATTAATGGAAACATGTAGTAATAGATGGCCCAGAAGCTAGAAGAGTTATCTGCACCTCTAAACTTCTTCGGAAGTTGAATTAATGGAAACATCCTCTAGTGTTTGCTTTAATCCTGCTGCGATCCCTCTAAACTTCTTCGGAAGTTGAATTAATGGAAACGGGAGTTTTGATGTGATCAAAACTCCCGTTTCTCTTTTAAATATATGTGTATCTTTAGAACTCAATAGTTCATTTGCATCTCCACAATAACCAGGAAATACAGGCGTATTGCCATCAAAAGTTCCGTGATCCCGACAGTGAAACAAACCAGACTAATTGGGGTCAATAAACCTAGCGAAAACTATAAATAGAAAAATAAACAGACCAAACCGTCCGTGCCTTCTACACTTATCAAACCAACTCCTGAACTCGCCACTCTATGCAGAAATCAGCAGCTTCTGTTCCCGCTTCAGAAACCATTTGCGTCAGTTCACTCAACGCCCTAGCCTACTGTAAACGGCTTTTTTATCTGCAAGAAGTTGAAGGCTTACGCGAAGCCAATGCCGATATTTATGAAGGACTCAGGCTTCACGCCAAACTCGAAAAAGAAAGCACTGACGAATGGCATAACTTCATATTAGAAAATACCGAGCTTGGTCTACGCGGCAAGGTAGATGCCCTCAAAACCAGAGCCGGACAAATCATCCCCTACGAACACAAAAAAGGACGTTCATACCGCGACAGCCAAAATCAACCCCAAGCTTGGAAAGCGATCGCCTCCAAATCCTCGCCTATGCCTGCTTGTTAGAAGCCGAACTCGGCGTTTCCATCCC
The DNA here is from genome assembly GCF_030405905.1 of Sphaerothrix gracilis Ecp01. Taxonomy (NCBI): domain Bacteria; kingdom Bacillati; phylum Cyanobacteriota; class Cyanophyceae; order Nodosilineales; family Nodosilineaceae; genus Sphaerothrix; species Sphaerothrix gracilis. Next base: position 110,389 of record NZ_JASATW010000009.1, on the reverse strand, counting down.
AGAAGGCCGCATTCGCTACCACACCGACAACGTGCTGGTGCATGTTTCTCTTGATCAGCAAGGCCGCCAAGACTTATCAGCTGCAATCACTCAAGCCCAACAGCTCCAAGCCACCTCCACTCGTCCACCCATTACTCAAAATCAAAATCTCTGCGATCGCTGCTCACTCGCCTCAGTCTGCTTACCTGGAACCAACCGCCTCACTCCACGCCATTTACTAAGCAAGCATTCTCGAACAAGCTGAAAAAGCAATTAAGTCATTTTCACCGCATCCACCACATAAGCCGCTTCCAACACCCGCGCCACCAACGACAGCGGATTATTCGATGCGCCGCAATAGTCACCCCGCTGAGTCAAATCCGCGATCGCCTGATAGAAACGCGCACTGCCATATACCACCAGCGCTGCTCGCTGAGACGGTACCTTAGCCGCGATCGCCTGAATTACCGCATTCGCCTGATCCAAATCTTGGTCAATCCCTGCATGGTGTAGATCCAGCACTACAATATCCGTCTTAAACGAAGGCCGCTGCCGGGCTGCCACCGGATCTTGAAACGCCGGCTCATATTTCAAAATCGGCTGAAATCCGCGTCGCTGCAAAACCTCTAGCAAAAAGCTCAGGCTTTGGGGGCGCTGCTGAGGCGTTGCGATCGGCACCACATAATCCACCCGCATTCGTTCGGGAATGTCTTCTCTAGCCAAGATTGCTTCTAAACGCTTGAGGCGATTGCGATCGCTGCGTAAGGCTACCGCAATTTGGCGATCGACGGCTTCGCGAACTTTCCCTTCAATGCTGCGCAGCGTCCCATAGAAATCTTGCAGGCTTTTGATGGAAACAGCCGCCCCGAGCACCGCCACCACACCCACAATGCCACCGGCGGTGGCTAGGGTAAGCTGCACCATGCTGACATAGCGATCAAAGGTAGCGTTGAGGGCAGCATTGGCATCTTGTAAAAATGCCATTTGCTGCTTGATCAGTTCTAGCTCGTCAGCCGTCGGCGGACTAGGAGTGGCTTGTGCGACAGCGTTGAGTCCATAGAATAGCCAGTCCATAGCAGTTTTATTGGCAAGGGGCCATCCTGCATTATAGGTAAGCTTTGGCAGATTATGGCGACGCTATCTTTGAAGGCTGTTTCTATTAGTTCGACTTCCGAAGAAGTTCAAAGGCTGTGATTGAAGTGCCCGTTGAGCCTGTTGCTGAACCGTTTCCATTAGTTCGACTTCCGAAGAAGTTCAAAGGCGTAGACCCATTCCTTTCAATCATACTGCTAGACTTATTGTTTCCATTAGTTCGACTTCCGAAGAAGTTCAAAGGGTCGGGTTCTAGAACCCTTGCTCTACCTGCATTCTACACCTCCATTTTCGTCGGGGTCTACTCCTTGACCTTGCAAATGAGAAACAATCACAGCAAGGGCTTGTGGAAAACGCCTGTATCTCTTGTGTATCAGTGCACCCGCTGGGTTTAACGAAAGAATGAGGGTTTCGGCAATCGCTAGACTCCGAGAAGAAATAAAGCATTCTGAAGCTTTTGAACGGTAAACGGGTTTAATCAGGCTAAATCGTGGCTGACGACTGAAAATGAGGATTGTCCTACTCGACTTCATCCAAATCAATTCCCAGATCCTGTAGTTTGGCGATCGCCCGTTCCAGTTTTTGCTGAGCCTGATCACGTTCTTGCTGAGCCTGATTACGCTCCTGAAAAAGTTCCTCAGGATCTTTGAACAGTTCTCCATCAGGGGAAAACAGCGCTAGCCCATCCTTGAACATCTCAAACCGGATACCCAGTATCGGCGAAGTCCAGGGCAAATTCAGCGGCGTCAGTAACGTAGGCCGCTCTTTTTGGCTCTGCCGCGTCAAACCCAAAAACTCAAAACTATCAGGGTCATAGAAGTACATCTCCAGCACGCCGTATCGGTCATAGAAAGCTTGCTTCTGAGAGATTTCCGTCGCTGTATTACTCGGCGAAATAATCTCAAACACCACCTGTGGCGCAACGCCTGCCTCCTCCCACTGCTTATAACTACCCCGGTCGCCCGCTGGACGACCGAGCGCGACCATCGCATCAGGAGCTTGCGCTGGCACAGGGGGGCTGTCTACCTTAACCGGATACCACAGTAAATCTCCCGCGACAAAAGCAGTTTTATCTTTAAGCAGCTGCCTCAGATTAGTCACCAGACGAACAATCCAACGGTACTGCTGAGTGTTGTCTGCCATTGGTTGACCGTCGGCATCAGGATATAAGACATCAGGGCTTGCGGCAGTTTGAACCATAATCTAATTCCTGCGACCCACTCCTGTCCAATCTAACTTACCCTCGCTTCCAACCAGTCAAAGATCTGCTCTAGCTGAGTCGTTGTCACCAATCCATACTGCCACAGCACCATTGGCAACAGATTCGGCATCGCAGCCGACTGCCGCAGTCCCAAAGCAATCGCTTCTGACGGAACCGCCAGTTCTCGCTGTAGATATTCAACTAGCTGGGCCTGCTGACTCATCGCATCTTCCTGCCTGTTACAGCCTGCTGGGCGTAGTATAGCCGCCAAAGGTGAAATTTCTGAGTAGTCTGTCTCTCTTATGGAAGTCAATCCCGCATTCATGCTAAGTCGGCACGGGTAATTGCCGTTTGAGTGGTGACAACAATGTGTTGAACGATAGCTGCTGGTGCATCGGATACTGAAACAGGATAACCTAGGCGCTGAAAGGTTTTAAGCAAATGAGAAACCTAATGTAGGCAGCTTGGCCTTTCGTGAACTGCTGGGCCAGATCGCGTTCTTCAGCAGTCGGGCTATGGATGATTTCCAGTTCCCGTTCCATGGGATAGCTCTTCAGGCGAGGGTAGGCAGTATCTGACACAGTCGGCACAGTCGTTCTCCTTTTAAAGGGGTTTGAAGGAGACTATCAGATTTCGATCAGGGCCACATCTAGGTCGCTTAGTGGGTCGCAAAACAGCGCTGTCTCAGCATCGTCTCATAATTGGATCTATTGCTATACTAACTCGCCGTCTTTCTCAACCAACAATGGCTTGGCCCAAATCAGTATTCATCCAGGCAGGGGGAGCGCCTGTGATTTCTTCCACTCTCATCACATTGCGAGCTTCAGCTCCTCGTACCTGAAAAATCAGATCGTTGTAGTCCAAGTCTGATTTGCCATCAACTCGTAAATCTTCAAATACAAAAGTGTTGCCATCTCCCGTAACATCGGCAATTTGCCCTGTGTGAAACATGCCATTGGGATTAAGAGTGTCCAGGGAAAACAGCGGCCTTTTTGCCCCGCCAATTTCAGGATTATCCAGCACCTCCTGTACCCGGCCATTCGGCACCAGCATGAAGCCAATTTCATCACCGGGGCGCATCTTAAACGTTTTTGCTCCCAAATAATCTCCAGCATTGAGATCTCTATTTTCACCAGACATATGGCCGCTGAAGCGAGCACCTTCAGTGCGATCGCTAACAGCAATATGACCGAGTTCAGAATCACTCAAAGCACGACTTGCCGCCTCATGAATGAAATCTTCTGGAACAAAATCATCAGTACCAGGTAGTGACATCCCTTCGAGACTAAAAAAGCTAATTCCCCCTGATAACCACCTCCATCAAAGAGATAGTCAGTCAATAGTAACTTCGCCAGTTTCATGAACCCAAAAGGTACCAGACTCAAACCCAACTGTCTGTGGATCAAGAAAATCGTAAGGCAAATCTTCTGACACAAACACTTTATGAACTTCAGCATTATCTAGAGCAATATCTTTTGAATCATCAGACTCAAAATCAAAGTCTGAAATATTTTCTTCCAACTCTGCCCAATCAACTTCATCAACTGAAATTTCATTAGTTTCGGTCTCAAGCTCGAACGGGAGACCACTTGGAGTCAAAATAGGCTCTAGGATGTAAGCCTGCTTCAGCAAGCGTTCAGATTCATTCTGTGCTGTTTGGTCTTTTGCCTTTGAAGTAAGCCTTTTCTTAAACAGAAAACTAAACGTGCTCATAGGAATTTGCCTCCTGAAGCGTATACAGTTGACCTAAATCGTTCTGTATTTCATCAGGGAAAGCTCAATGCTTTTATGCAGATTACAAAATCTTTATTTCTCCAAAAGGGGCAGACCTTACTCTAAGTATCCGGCAAAAATAGGTCCTAAAGTAGCGCAGCTGCGATTTGAGACTATCTCCCAATCGATCCCGTACGCAGTAAAAAATCTAAGCAGCGCACTTTCTGACAAAAATAAACTAGAATTTTCTCAAAAAACTGCTTGAGGTCCGGGCGCTGGCCTCTGGAATAGCCCCGGCAGATGATTTCTCGGCCTACAGCACCCCGTATTTGGCATTACCTGTCAACCTGCGGAACTTAGTGCCACAACACAGCTAAAATAAGGCATTGAATAGGGCGCTGTTAGTGCTAGCGTAACGCATTGGATACAAGAGTTTCAGCCTTTCAAAAATTTGCACTGTTTTAGGCGTGTCAGTCCGCTAGGTTCTTGATTGTCTGCCTCACTAGTTTTCAAGACTATTAACCCTAAAGTTGCTGGCGAGCAGATGGAGGGCTCAGATAGAAAAATACTTCATCTGCTCACTTTCATGAGCGAAGGGCCAAAGCTGGAGTCAACCCTAAACCCAGCTGAGTTTTCAAACTGAAAGTTGCTGACGCCATGACCCAATTGCGCCTAGTCAGCTTTGCGATCATAGCGCTAGATAAAGGTATATTTGAGCGACGGTGCGCGGCTGCTGCTGAATTTAAAGCCGTCTAGCGCTGATTTATGCCTAAAGGTAGATTGACGAGGGCAAAAATTATTTTCCTTCAGAAATAGGCTTGCTTCAGTACTATCAATTAGTTCTTCTAGAGCAAATTTACGTTGACAATTTATTGATTTTTGAGCTTTCAAAAAGCGCTAAAACTATTGATAGCTATGAATTTGAGCGATCGCAGAACAAAATCAATCACTTTTGTTTAAAGCTTTATTGATGCCATATTTACGTAAGCTTTAACAATTTACTGCTTTTTTTTACGTCACATCAATATTTAATATCTCGTATACGGATAGTATTTGTCTAAGGGTGAATCTGAAAAATAAACCATTCAAATTTGGTACGGTAGTCCGCTTCGATCAGATTAAAAGTGAACTAACGTTTCAGTAAATTCGCCGGCTAAGCCTGGGATGCTCTCTACCAGAAGCTTTGCTTTCAGTGTTGTGTTTAGTGCTGTCAGCTAGGAAAACCTATGACGTTATCATCTCTGCAAAAGACGTTTATTTCTTCTCTCTGTGTTAGTGGTGCTCTATTTACAATTGCTACTGCTCCCTTAGCTATCTTTCGTTCTCAACCTATTGAAGTTCAGATGCAAAATCAGTCGATTTTCTCATCTGAACTCAATGCTCTTACAGGTCCTTACTTAGGGGTTGCCGGAGCTTTTAGCCTCGCAATTGGATCAGGGATTTTGGGCATTAACGGCTGGCGGTTGGCGGCTACCCAATCCGAAGTAGAGAAAGAAAAGTCATCTAAGTTAGAGCGTAGTTTGTCCTCTTACCAAGCCGAGTTAGAGCGAATTAAGTTTTCTGAGGCACGGTTGAAAGCTCAAAATCTAGAAGACTTTTTAGAGCCTCAGCCTGCGCCTGTTGCTCAACTCGCGGCAACACCAGCATCCCGATTTTCTAGTGCCACTGTTTCCGAAGCTCCGCTGGTAGAGCCGACAGCAGTCGCGGTATCCAGTGATGCTATAAGTCACGACCCAAAAACACTGACAATGGTTCCCAAAATAGAGGGTGCGGATTTGCCATCTCGTTCCACTCAGTCTGCCGCCTCTGAGAACCAGATTGATTTGCTGCTGCACCAGCTGCAGGATCTGGCCACCCAGGTTGAACACTTGCGAGCCAACAACTCTGGCAAAATGGCTGCTTGATTTCAAGACCCTGCAGCGACAACATTCTGATCCTAAGAGTTGCTGTAGGGTTTGTTTTAGATGCCACAAGCATTTTTGCATGATGGCAAGCAGTAAAACTGTGCGATCGCCTTAAAGCGGCGAGATCAGTTCCCCCGTGTGTATAGAATTCAGGCAATTTTGGCCCTAGGGTCTGAGCATCTGTGACGGCGTCAAGGCTAAAGTTCTAAATGCGATTTTCTGATAAAAATTTCTTATCCTGATTGTGTTTACCAGCTCAGAAGAAGGGTGTGGTATTCAGGCCAAGGCAATTTTAGGAACCTAAACTGAGGAATATCATCTTGTGATGTAGCTTGCCGAGAACCGCCCCAGTTCTCAGTAGGTTGTTTGGCCTCAGGTTTTCTGTCTCAGCAGCTCGATTTAGGTCTCCATTCAAAACGTCTGAGCAGAAGCATTAGTTAGGTTCCTGGCTGCAAGAGCCTGTCGTTTTAGTACTAAACCCTCAGAATGCTGACTGGCCCTCATCCGGGGCAACTCACAGTCTTCAGCGTGTCTATCAGTCCATCGCCTGAATTCATTACTACACCAAAAATTCATGTACACAGCTGACTTCGCCGTCATTAACGATTGGGGAACCGGTTTTACTGCTAATTTAATCATCACTAACTTAGGCAACACGCCCTTAGACTGGTCACGCTTGACATTTGATGCGCCTTTTACCATTACGCATCTTTGGAACGGTGAACTGCTAAGCCAAGATAATGGCAGCTATGTCATTACGCAAGCTGATTGGAACGGCAGCATTGCTCCTGGCAGCAGTATTGCAATCGGCTTTAATGGTCGCAAATCAAGTGACTCTGTAGCTGAGCTGACAAACTTTAACCTCACAAGTGCGGCAGCGCCGCCTCCACCTGTGGCCCAGCCGAGTCCGCCGCCAGCGCTGACGATTGCCGACATTGCTTTACCGGAGAGTAACGGTGCCAAAACGGCTGAATTTCAGGTACGTTTATCCAGCGCTAGTGCAAAGCCGGTTACTGTGCGCTATGAGACTGAAAATGACAGCGCGATCGCTGGGCAAGATTATGCAGCGACCAGCGGTCTCCTCACCTTTGCGCCAGGCGAGACGCTCAAAACTATCGCCGTTCCAATTCTCGGCGATCGCCAAGTTGAAACAGACGAAACATTTCAGCTACGCCTGCAAGATCCCAGCAACGGGACTTTAGCCACAACAGCAGCTACTGCAACTCTCAAAAATGACGACGTAGCGCCGCCGCCGCCGGCTCAGGCTCCGACTCCAAGTAACGCTATCAGCTTCGAAGTCACCAATGACTGGGGTGATGGCTTTGTGGGTAATATTACACTTCGAAACACCAGCACCCAGGCCATCAATGGCTGGACGCTGCGCTTTGAAGCTCCCTTTTCTATTGAACAGATCTGGAATGCACGCTCTGCTCAACCGACTGACGGAGCCTTCAGCATCACGCCTTTAGACTGGAATCAGACTCTAGCTCCAGGCGAGAGCGCGACTTTTGGCTTTGTTGGCGCCAAAGCGGCCAACATCGCCCCCAAGCCGGTTAACTTTACCCTCGACGGGGCTACTCTCACTCCCCCGGTTACGGTCCCTTCAACTCCGCCTATCGATTCAGTACTACCAACTTCTCCCGAGCCGATTCCGCCTGCCGCTCCAGTACCGCCGTCTTCTCCTGAGCCGATTCCACCTGCAACAGGGGCCTTCAACTATGCGGAAGCCCTACAAAAGTCGTTTTTATTTTACGAAGCTCAGCGTTCTGGAGATTTACCTGCTACAAACCGGATTGAATGGCGGGGCGACTCTGCGCTGCAAGACGGCAGTACCGTTGGGCGCGATCTTAGCGGGGGATATTACGATGCTGGCGATCATGTTAAGTTTGGCCTGCCTATGGCCTACTCCATGACGATGCTGAGCTGGGGCGTTCACGAATATCGCGGCGCTTATGACCAAATCGGTCAGCTCGATGAAGCGCTCGATGCCATCAAGTGGGGAACCGATTACCTGCTCAAAGCTCACGTCACGGATGCTAACGGAACCCAAACCTTTTGGGGACAAGTTGGAGACGGTAATGCGGATCATAGCTATTGGGGAAGTCCCGAAGCGATGACGCTAGAACGTCCTGCCTTTAAGATCGATCGCCAAAATCCTGGCACAGACCTTGCCGCTGAAGCTGCTGCTGCTCTAGCTGCGGCTTCTATCATTTTTCGGCCTACCGATGCGGCTTATGCGGATACCTTACTGACGAATTCTCAGCAGCTTTACGCCTTCGCCGATGCCTATCGCGGTAAATATTCTGATGCCATTCCTGATGCCCAAAGTTTTTATAACTCTTGGAGCGGCTACAACGATGAACTTGCCTGGGGAGCAACCTGGCTTTATCAGGCCACGGGCAACACAGATTACTTGCAGCAGGCCGAATCGATTTACCAAAATCACCTTGACGGTCTGAATCCGGGTTGGACCCTCAATTGGGATGACAAGTCCTACGGCGTGGCCGTCCTCCTAGCTCAGCAAACCGATAAGGCCCGCTATCAGCAAGACGTTGAAGGCTGGTTAAATGCCTGGGTTGAGGGACGTGAGGGTGTCAACGTGACAGAAGGCGGGCTGCGCTGGATCAGTCAGTGGGGTTCACTGCGCTATGCCGCTAATACTGCCTTTGCTGCAGGTGTTTATGCCGATACCGTAGACGATCCGGGGCAGAAATTCAGTACGCTAGCTGAAACTACAGTTGATTACCTGCTGGGAGATAATCCCCGCAATGCCAGCTATATGGTGGGTTTTGGCAATAATTCGCCGCTACAGCCCCATCACCGATCTGCCCATGGCGGGGCTTGGGATACTTTCGATAGTCCAGAAGCCAACCAAAATATTTTGTTTGGGGCGCTGGTAGGCGGACCGAACAAGCCCGATGATTTTGCCTATCAAGACAGCCGGACAGACTACATCGCCAACGAGGTGGCGCTAGACTACAATGCTGGTCTGACCGGTGCTCTAGCTCGCTTGGTAGATGCTTTTGGCGGTACCCCCCTCAGCAATAGCGAACTCAATGCTTTACCTGGCATTGTTGTTGATGCTGTCTAAAAAATATTGCTCGATTCACTACTGATGAATAGTGAGGCACGGACTGGTCAGTCCGTGCCTTTTTTTACCGTCAAGAGTGGTGATAATTACAAAACGCCACTAGCACTACTCAATTCAATTTTCAGGTAGCAATTAACACACTAAAACTCAGTGAAAATTCAGCTCAATTTTTATAATATTGCTGTTCATTAAAGCTGTCTGACTGAGCTTTCAATTGCAAATATCCGAATCATGAAAAATGAGTTTTTACTCACAAGTCTTCTCCGTATCCTGAAGGCGCAAAATATTAAGTTGTTTGACTGAGAATTTTCACTTTGGCAGCCTACTGCAGCATATGAGATTCGGGTAACGGTAAGTTATCAGCTTCAGCAAAGGGAAGTACTGCTGCATTATCTAGATCATCAACTTTAGGACTATAGCTAGAGCGCTGCTGCCAGAGCGGATCTGTTTGAGCCAATACTGATTCATGTAGCTGAGGCAGCGACCCGGAGGGCACCTGAATGTTCATGGACTGGCTGATTTGTAGATACGGTTCCCCCGTAGCCGTATAGCTCACCTGAGATTCTCCATTATTGATGGTGGCTTCGGTTAAAAGCTGCTGAATGTTGGGAGACAAGCTAATAGGTTCTAGGGTTACGGTAAAGAAAAGCGTCGGACTGGGCAGCGTCTTTTCTTGAAGTAAAGCTGCTGTGAGCTGCCAAGGCTCAAACGGTGATCCCTGAGCGTTGGGTTGCCGTAGCGACAGTTCTGCCTGCCACTGTCCGGCTTCAACCTCAGTAAATCGGCGATCGAGAATGGTGTAGGTCAGGCGTCCATTGGACGTATCTGAAGTCAAGTCATCTGTCAGAGGGCGTATAGCAGCAACGGTTAGGCGTGTAGCTTCTGGTAAAGAGGTCGTACCCCGCACGCTAAAGTCACCTGATTGACCAATAGCCTGAATCTCATCAATCCGCAGATTAATAGCAGTATCCCGATTCAGATAGCCGTTCCAAGCAGCATGAAGACGACTACATCCCGAACTTAGCAGTAACAAAAAGACGAGAACTATAGAGGTCAAAAACTGATTCATAAGCTTGCCTAAGCTACTACAGCTTGGATGAAAAAAATAAAAGATGTTCCTATTGATATTAAACTTTTGTGAGGCGTTGCTGCAGTAGTTGTTAATTACTTCGCTTAAACATCAATATTTGATAAATGCCATTTTTCTTTTCCCCCCTATAAAGTTTTGGAGAAATCAGCCCCTATGACTTGTTCACCTAGGTTTTACTCCAGTAACTGGTTGACAGCTAAATCTGCGCTTTTTCTCATGATGGTCGGCTATTTCATGAGTCATGCAGAATTAGCCCAAGCTAATACGCAAAACTCAAGTTTTTTGCCGGAAGCTAGGCTGGAAAATTTTGATGCAGTTGAAGCAAATTCTGCTGATTTTCCTGCGGTTCTGGCACTGGCAAATTCAGAAAACGTTCAGACGAGAGTGCTGGAACAAGAGTTCCCGGAAGCTTCAGAAAATCTAGAAACTTTAGGCAATAGTTTTACCGGGGACGTGATTGCTCAAGCCAGCCCCGCTTTGCCAAACAGCAACGCAGCGCCGATGGGGCAGCCTGTCCCGTGGGCAGCTTCTCAGTTACCTGGTGCTCCTCCTCAGGCGATCGCTGCTCCCCCTGGAGCCGGAAACTGGGTCATGGTTTGGGTTCCCTATGGGACTCCGGCAGCAGGCCCGACGGCAATACCGCCCCAGGCCTACTATCCGGCTTGGATGCCGGCTACAATGCCCAATCAGCCCGTTGGCGTCCCCACCTTTAATACGGGAGCCTATGGCAGCGTCAATCCGGCTTTAGCCGTTCCACCTGCTGGGGGCAGCCCTTGGAGTCCGGCAGCTCTCCCCAACGGCTATGGCTATCCTTATGGGAGTCCGAGCCCGACTGGAGCGTTTCCACCTGCTCCAGGGCTGCCGCAGCCCTACGCTGTGCAGCCACAGCCCTATGCTGCTCAGCCACAGCCCTACTCAACCCCCTACTATTCGGTTCAGGGGTATCCAAATTATGCTGTACCTGCCGCGCCGTTTGAGCAGCCTCTAGCCGTTCCCATAGCCCCCAGCGGTTCAGGCGATTTGCCCCTCTTACCCAGCCCTCCCCCTGTTGAGCTACCGACCTATCCAGCTAATTTTTACCCTGGAACCTCGACGGTCCCCTCAACGCTGCCCCCGGCAATTTCTACCCCAACGCCGCTGACTCAGGTGCCTAGTGGGTTGCCGACACCTGCTCTAGAGCGGGTGAGTGAACCTATTACCGAACCCAATCTGGATGCTCAGGGGCTCTATGTGCTGCAGGGGGAAGAATCATCGGCGCGGGCGCGGTTGAGTGGCTCAACTTTTCTAACGCCCAGTGTTTTAGTGGGGGGTGTTCTAGATGTGGTCACCGGATCCGATTTGACCGATGACGATGGCGTTCAGCTGACTGAGCTGTATGTTGCCGCTGCATTGCCGCAGGTGCCTAGCTTAAGGCTTCGGTTTGGTCAGCTGGATTTGACCTCATATTTTGACCGTAATAGTTTTGCCAAGGATATCTCAAGGGATTTCTTCAACCCCACCTTTCAAACCAACCCAGCGCTGTTTGCGGGGGCCAATGTCACCGCCTCTCGTCCGGGAGGTTTAGTACAGTGGGCCGTTACGGATGATATTGCCCTGAGTGCGGCTGTTTTCTCTTCAAATTCTGATATTACCGACTTTGCCCTAGATGGCTTTGCCGGAGAAGTCAGTTTTCGCACAGGCGACCTAATCATGCGAGGCACCTTCATCAGCTCTCGTGATACGCAATTTCAAAATACCGGCGATCGCTTGGAAGCCTACGGTGTCAATGCCGAGTGGTTTATTCCTTACTTAAATCTAGGTCTTTTTGGTCGTTATGGCCGCATTGATAACGCTAGCGCTAATTTTGACGCAGATACCTACAGCGTGGGATTCAATCTCCTAGATGTTTTCATGCAAGATGACCGATTGGGGGTAGGCTACGGTCGCAACCTGGATCTCAACGGCGACGATGGCGAGACGCCTGACGTGCTGGAAGTTTTTTATGACTTTGAGCTAATTCCTGATATCCGTCTCGGCTTTACGTTTCAGCAACGCGATGCTTTAAGTGAGTCCTTTGCGGGCTTTCGCATCAAAGGGGACTTGGATTTGACCCCCAGTCTGTCTTTAGATTAGATGAAGGTACTTTGATGAAACTAGGCTCCCCAAAACGTTTTCGCGCTTATCATTTCTGCCTTTGCGGTGTTGCCCTTCTGGGCGTAACCCTGGGCATTTCTCAAACCGGCACAGCGCCCCTAGCCGCCTACGCTCAGACCAACGAGGAAAGCTTAGCTCAGGGCTACCGCCTGCTGGCCCAAGACCGGGTTAGCGACGCGATCGCCCTTTTTGAAAGCATTGTGCGGCAGCGTCCCAACAGTGTCGAGGCGCTGCAAGGTTTGGGCATTGCCTATCGTCGAGCTGGGCAAGATGCCAATGCCCTGGCAACCTACCAGCGAATTATTGAAATCGATCCCGATAATCAGCTGGCTTTGAGCACTTTGGGATATCTGGGTGAATTTCGGCCAGAGTGGCAGCCCCTCGGCATCAGTGCCCTCACTCGCCTGTTGCAAATTACGCCTAACGCGCTAGAAGCAAGAGCCCAGCGGGCCAAACTCTACTACTATCAGGGACGCTTTCCCCAGGCTTTGGCCGACTATGCCTTGGTGTTGCCCCGAACGTCAGATCCAAATGTGCTGCGTCCTGCGGCGGAAGCCTATACGTTTAGCGGTGATCCGACGTCCGGTCTGGCCCTTTTTGAGCGCTATCTGGCCGCGGGCGGCAAAATTCAGGCAGATACAGCGATCGCCTACGCCCAAGCTCTGCGCGACAGCGGTCAGCTCTCTCAGTCGGCTCAGGTTTTAGAGCAAGAACTTCGCCGCACTCCCGAATTCAATACTTTGCAAATTCGCCTTCGCGGGGCCCTAGCCAGCACCTATGCCGCCAGTCGCCAATTTCAGGCAGCCCTAAACATTGTTCAGCCGTTGCGAGGCCGCACAGACTCACGCCTGACGCTGGCCCGGGCCTTAAATGCGGTTGGCAGCTACAGCGACCAAGCTGACTATCGTCGAGAAGCCGCAGCTCTTTACCAGGCCGTCCTGACCAGTGGCGATGGGGTGACGCCTGGCCTGCAGCGGGAAGCCCTGTCCGTTTTCAGTACTCTGCCCGCCTACCGGGCAGCGGCGGCTCAGCTAGCTCAGCAGCTGGCTCAAACCTTTCCCGAAGACAGCAGTTTAGCGCTGCAGCAGCAGGTTCTGGCTTATCAAACCGGCAGCCTTAGCCAGGCTAATTTTGTGCAGCAGGTGCGGGCAGCCTTCCCCAATCTGCCTGCGGACCCGGTTCAGGTGCGGTATATGTCTCAAACCCTCAGCCGGCTTGACCCACCGCTGGTTGAACTGTTGCCTCTCTACCAAAGTTTGGCAGCTACTAGCGGCACCGAGCCGTTTCTCAACTTTCGCTTGGCCCAACTCTATGCTCAGCAGGGACAGTATGCCAATGCCCGTTCCGCTTTAGCGGCGTACACAGCTACTCCAGCGGGTCGCCAGGATACTCCTACGGCGGAGCTTCTGCTAGCAGACCTCGATCGCAGGGCGGGCAACGTAGCTCAGAGCGCCCAGCGGTATCAGGCCCTATTGGCCAGTGCTCCTACCCAGACGGTCCGAAATGCGGCTGCGCAAGGGTTGGCGACTCTCTATCAAGGTCAGGGGCGGTGGTCAGAGGCGATCGCGATTTACAATCAGCTCATTGCTGAAAATCCGCAAAACTTTGCCTATCAGATCAACCGGGCTGCCACCGCCTATCAGGCGGGCCTGATTACGGAAGCGCAAGCTGAAGCTGTCCTGCAGCAGGGTTTACAGCAGGCAACCCCGTCCGAATCTGCAGAGCTAGTGGCGCTAGCAACCGCGCTGCCTCCTAGTGCTAGTCGCGCCGGCCTCTATCGACAGCTACTGGCCGTTGACCCCAGCAATGCACAGCTCCAGCTGCGATCGCTGCAGGTTTTAGCAGAAGCTAGCCCGCGTCAGGCCCAGGCCCAGATTGCTCAGCTCATTGCTCAAAATCCAACTGCGATAGATTTCTACTTTGTGCAGGGCGAAATTGCTCAGCAGGTGGGGGATTATGACTTGGCCCAGCAGAGCTATCTCGCAATTCGGCAGCAGCAGCCCAATAATCTTGACGCCCTTTTAGCGCTGGCTGGACTTGAGTTTCAGCGCGGCAATTATCAGCAGGCAGACGCGCTCTATGAACAGGTGTTAGCCGTCAACCCAGATAGCAGTACGGCCCTGACCTCTCTCGCGGCCCTAAACGCGGTCCAAGGGTATCCCCTCTTGGCCATTCAGCAGCTGCGCCGCTGGCAGCAAACTCAGCAGGCTCAGGGCACGCTCAATCCACAAGTGGCAGAACAAATTCAGCAAATTGGCGAAAGCCTGCTGCAGCAGCGCGGCATTCAGCCCTATTGGGAAAGATTTTAAAGCTGGAGACCCTAGACTTTAAAGCGTTGCTGAAGCTGCTCTACCAAGTCACACAGGGATTACACGGAGGTCGTAACATTGTTCAACAAGCATCTACCCTGATTTTCTGCTTATACGCACAAATTCTGTTAGCCCACAGGCGTATAGCAGGTCATTCTCCGAAAACATACTGTCACTGAGTTTGCAAACGTGATGCTGTGATGAACCACAGCCCGACGACCGGCTTCCGGTAACCGCGATCGCTTACCCGTCGTTCGCTCTCCCTTCTTTGCGTTTCCCCTCAATAGTCCGTTGATGCTGCGGCAAGTTCCCGCTTTCAGACCTGCCCAGATCTGTTTAGACACGTTACACACTACTCCTGTGTTGGCTCTTCAAACCTATGCTGCCTTCCTGTCGTCGTGCCATCTCCACTGGAGTCTTTAGGGACAGCTCTAGCTTACCGACTCCCCGAATCATCAGCCCGCTTCTTTACGGTCTAGGCTGGATGCTGCTTGGCCTCAGCCTGAGCTGCAGTTCAGTCTCCTCACCGTCCACGGCGGCTTCTGCCTCAGGGACGGTTTCTTCGTCTACGCCTACTCCGCAGCCGTTGTCTGATCCTGCATCAGCGATCTCTAGTCCAGAACTCCTGAGTGAAAGCTGGCAGGTTTACCGCCAGCGCTTTATTCAGCCGGATGGTCGAGTCATTGACTGGGAAAGCAATAGCAGAACGGTTTCCGAAGGTCAGGCTTACGCGATGCTGCGGGCTGTCTTGAGCGACGATCCGGACACTTTTGAGCGCACGTTGCAGTGGGCTGAAAACAATTTAAAGCGCTCGGCCTTGCCGAGTGATGCTGATGGTCGGGACTATCTTTGGGCCTGGAAGTGGGGGGAGCGCCCTGATGGAACCTGGGGCATTCAGGACGGTAACTTTGCCAGTGATGCAGATATCGATGCAATAACGGCTCTAATTCTAGCGGCGAGACGTTGGCAGCGGTCTGATTACTCAGACCTAGCGCAAAAGAAGCTGGATGACCTGTGGGCCCAGTCCACCATAACAGTTCCGGCTTTAGAGGCCAGTCAAACGCGGCGCTATCTGCTGCCGGGACCGTTAGCCGCTTTTCAGCTTCGCCCCGGACAGGTTTATGTCAACCCCTCCTATCTAGCCCCCTATGCGTTTCGGCTCTTTGCCGCCGTAGAAACAGATCCCGATCGCGATTGGATGTCTTTGGTTGACAGCAGTTACGACATTCTGCAGCAAACTCAAAAGCTTTCGGTTAAAGGGCTACCTGCAGACTGGGTAGTCTTAGATTTAGCGAAATCTACGCTCTTAGCGGCTCCAGCAGGAGAAACACTTCAGAGTCGCTACGGTTTTGATGCCTACCGAGTGTGGTGGCGGGTTGCCTGGGATGCGGTCTGGTTTGCAGATGTCCGGGCTCAGCAGTTTTTGAGCAGTCACCTTTCTTATTTACGCGACCTTTGGCAGACCCAAGGACAGATTCCGGCCGTGATGGATCTGTCGGGGCAGCCTCTGACGCCGTATGAGGCAACCGCACAATACGCCATGCTGTATCCAGCTTTCCAGCAATTTGATCCAGCGATCGCTCAGGCCCTGTACCAACAGAAGCTGCTCCCCAGCTATCAAGACGGTATTTGGGACGGTGATGAAGCCTATTACGTCCAAAATCTGGCCTGGTTTGGCCTTTTTCCGGCAGCAGATTTGCAAGACCTCTTCTGACATCAGCGTTAATTTCTAACGCTCCCTCACTCGGTTAGCCTCCCTAGGGATGGCATAAATTCTTTTGATCAGCTTTCTAATTAGGTTAGTT
This sequence comes from Sphaerothrix gracilis Ecp01, assembly GCF_030405905.1. Taxonomy (NCBI): domain Bacteria; kingdom Bacillati; phylum Cyanobacteriota; class Cyanophyceae; order Nodosilineales; family Nodosilineaceae; genus Sphaerothrix; species Sphaerothrix gracilis. Next base: position 94,072 of record NZ_JASATW010000009.1, on the reverse strand, counting down.
CTATGAGCGGTTGGCTTAAAAAAATCATCTTGGGGCAGCGTTATCGCCCGGCAAAGCGACTTTGGACTGGAGGATTGGGCTTGGCCTGTCTAGGTTTAGTCCTGCTGACTCAGCTCACTCCTGGACTGGCTCAGTCAGAAGATACTGTTGAAAAACAGGAAGATGCTGTCATTCAGCAGTACGCGCTGCCCAAACCAGCTCCCAAAGCACCTGTGGTCCAACCGAGTCCTTCAAGACCGGCGGCTCCGGCTCCGGCAGCTCAGCCTCGGCCTCAGGCCAGCCCCTCGCGCCCGGCTTCCCCAGCCCCCCGTCCGGCGGCTCGGCCAACCCCGCCTGCCGCCACCGCTGAACCTGAGGCTGCTGCGCCGACAGCTGAGGCCGATCCTACCCCAGAGGCTTCTACCTCAAGCGACTCTGCTACCCTCACTCCTCTGAGCCAGTATGTGCTGCAGTTTAATCGCTCACCGATTGTCGGTAATGCGCTGCAGATGGAGGGAGTGCTGTCAGAGGCCCGGCTGGGCTTTACGCGGCCTCGGCACTGGCAGGTCGAATCGGCTAAGGTGCAAATTCGCTTTCGTCACTCGGCTGCCCTCTACGCTGAGCGCTCTAACCTCACTGTCCGGCTGAACAATGTCCACCTGGGTAGTTTGCCTCTCAACCGCAGCGCTGATGAGATTGGCAATGTTCTATTTGAGATTCCGGCAGAGTCCCTGCAGGATTACAACACCCTGGTGATGCAGGTTCAGCAACACACATCGGCTGAGTGTACGGACCCAACCGATCCAGCGCTATGGACGGAGATTTTGCCGGACTCGCACATCATCATGAACTATCGCCCTCAGGCGATCGCGCTCGATTTAGCCAACTATCCCTATCCTTTTCTCAACGAGCTAGGGCTAGATGCCGACCAGCTTGCCTATCTGCAGCCACAGCAGTCTGACGACATGTGGCTGACAGCCGCAGCCCGCTATCAGGCCGCAGCCGCTCGCCTCACCAACTTCCGCTCCATTCAAACGCGTCTGGTTGAAGACTTAGAGAGCCTGACGCCGGGAGAACGCCTCATCGTCATTGGCACGCCGACGAATCAGCCCCTCTTATCTCAACTCGCGCTGCCGTTTGCCCTCAAAAATAATCAGCTTTTAGACGGTGCCAACAACGTTTTACCCAATGACGTAGGGGTGGTGATGTTAACGACGACTGCCGACGGCAGCAGCCCCGTGTTGGTGATTACGGGAAATGATGCCAAAGGCGTCCTCAAAGCAGCTCAGGCTTTGGTTCAAGACAGCGATCGCCCGCTCCTGACCGGCCAGGCCGCCCTCGTCAGCGAAGTTGCTGACGTGGAGTCTCCCGATGACCAAGCCTGGTCAGGCTATCTGCCTCAGGCCAAGCGCTTTCAGCTCACTGACCTCCAAAACACCCAGCAGCAGGCGTTTCAGGACGTCACGGTCAACGGCCTGCCTATCCCTCCCGCAGTGCAGATTCCTTTTAAGGCGCTGCCGGACACCCAGCTCCTTAAAGGCAGTACATTCACGCTGCACTACAGCTATGGGCCAAATATTAATCCCGCCCGCTCCTCAGTTTCGGTGCGGCTTGACGGTCAGGGACTCGGGGGTGAGCGGCTACGCAACGTCAACGGCGGCAGCGATTCTCTAACGGTCAATATTCCGCCAGACTTCGTAAAGCCAACATCCATCTTAGAAGTACAGTTCTTGACCTACCCCAAAACCGCCATCAGCTGCGGTGACGTCCCTGATCAGCCCATGTGGGGAACGGTACACGGAGACAGCAGCTTTAAGCTCAACCGCACCAGTATCGTCCAGTTGCCCAACTTAAAACTGCTGCAAACGGGGTATCCCCTAACCGCCCCTCAGGACATGGCTCAAACTGCCTTCGTGCTACCGGAACGTCCTAATCGCGCTGATCTGCTAACGCTGCTACAGACTAGTAGTCGTCTCGGTCGTCTCAGTGATGCCAAGGCCGTCAAGCTAGAGGTGTACTCAGCGACAAGCCTGCCAGAATCGGTACGTCGCAATCATCACTTGATCGGCATTGGTAGCCGCGATCGCTTTCCGCTGCCGGTGCTCTTTGAGCAGCAAACGGGGTTCACCCTGGGGCAGCAGTTTCTGCGCCGCCAGGATCGCAGCCAAATTCAGGCTCTGCCTGACAACGCTGGCGTGATCGAAGCTATGATTTCTCCCTGGAACTCAGAGCGAATTTTGCTGGGCCTGACCAGCCAGTCCGACGTGGGATTAGCTCAGATTCAGCAGGTCTTTTACCGTGACTCCCTCTTTTCGCAGCTGGCCGGGGACACGCTGCTCGTGCAGCAGCAGGCTGAGCAGGGCGCAGGGCTTATCACCGATAGCTTTCAGGTCACTACGCTGAGTCAAAATACCCCCGCCACGCTAGATCGTCGTAATCCTCTACGCCGGGCGATCGCCTTGTTGCAGGCCAACTGGTTCTTAGTTCCAGGAGGTCTAGTGCTGATTGCCCTCCTGTTCTACGGAGTTTCTCAGCTTTACCTCAATCGCTTAAGTCATTCTGAGGGCGCTTAATGTCTAACCTATCTTCCTCCTTGCGCAATCGTCCTGGGCAGTGGATTGCGCGCCTGATTGACGCCATACCTCACTGGATCGAAAAGACGTTAGGTGGCCGAGGACGCCTCAACGTGGTGTGGCTAATGCTGATTGCTCTCATCTTAGCCATTCCGCTGATCGTGACGCCCCTTTCCCTGGGCCAACAAGGTTTCTTGATGGTGCTGCTGATTGCGGCGGGCTGGTTCTTAGTTGGGCTTGAGCAGCGGCAGTTGAGCAAGCGGATGAGCGAACGGCTACACCTGACGCTGATCTGGCTGAGCATTCTAGTAACGCTGCGCTACCTTTACTACCGCACCTTCAATACTCTCAACTTTGATGGCTGGCTGAACTCAGTGCTGAGTGTGCTGCTCTACGGGGCTGAGCTTTATGCTATCGTGACGCTGATTTTGGCGTATTTTCAGACCCTCAAGATTCGCGAGCGGCAGCCGATTGACTTATCGACAATCCCGCTCAAGCAATGGCCTCAGGTAGATATCTACATTCCCACCTATAACGAAGATGTCGAAATTGTCCGTAAAACGGCTTTAGCTGCCCTCGCCATTGACTATCCCTCTGACAAAAAACAGGTCTATATCTTAGACGACGGTCGTAAATATCCGGAGCGTCGAGAAATCCTGCGACAGATTTGTCAGGAGCTGAACTGTCACTTGATGACGCGAGACAACAACGATCACGCCAAAGCTGGCAATATCAATCACGCCATGCTGCGTACCGGCGGCGAGCTGATTCTAATTTTGGACTGCGATCACATTCCCAGCCGCTGTATTCTGCAGCATACGGTAGGCTTCTTTCAAAATTCAAAAGTGTCTCTGGTGCAAACGCCTCACTGGTTCTACAACCCAGATCCCTTTGAGCGCAATCTTCTGACCCAGGGACAGGTTCCTGTCGGCAATGAGCTGTTTTACAAAATTCTGCAGAAAGGAAATGATTTCTGGAATGCGGCCTTTTTTTGCGGCTCGGCTGCCATCATTCGTAAAAACCACTTGCTGGAAGTGGGCGGAATTGCGGTTGAAACCGTGACGGAAGACTGCCATACCTCTTTGCGACTGCACGAACTAGGGTATGAGACAGTCTACTACGACAAAATCATGGTAGCGGGCCTAGCCCCCGAAAAATTTTCGTCTTACATTGGTCAGCAGGTGCGATGGGCCAGGGGCATGGCTCAAATTCTGCGCTTAGAGTGGCCGCTGTTTAACCGTAAGCTGACCCTGCCTCAGCGCATTTGCTATACCTCAGCGACGACCCACTTCTTTTTTGGCTTTCCGCGCTTGATGTATGCGATCGCGCCGATTGCCTTCTTGCTATTTGGCGTCAATGCGGTGCGAGGTTTGGGATTAGAGACCCTGACCTATGCTCTGCCCTCCATTGTCTTGGCGCTCAACGCCAACTACGTTATTTACAAAGGAGTTCGATTTTCTTTTTGGAACGAAATCTTTGAATATGCCTTAGCCTTTCAGGATGGCTTGGTCACTTTTATGGCCCTGATCAATCCTCGGCTAGGCTCATTTAACGTGACCGAAAAAGGACTCCAGGTGACTCGCCGTTCCTTCGACTGGACCTCTGTCAATGCCTTGCTGGGGGTTGGCATTCTCAGCCTAATTTCGCTACTGTCGGTTCCCTATTGGCTTTTGACGGGGTTACAAGACTCAGATGCAGTTTTGATCAACGCCGCTTGGTGTGTCGTCAATGTTGGTCTACTGTTGGCTGCCATACTGGTGGCCTTAGAACAGCCGCAGCTTCGTCAAGCCCATCGTTTAGGGCGAGAGTTATCGGCGGTGCTCTATTCAGGGAATCAAACCTTTACCGGCAAAACGCTGGACGTTAGCGAGTCTGGAGCTCAGGTGATTTTAAATAGCTGGCCTAATTTAGCCGATCGCATTGATCTTGAACTGCACGGCGACACCGTTTCTCGCGCCTTTCTGAAAGGGCACGTGACCCGAGTGGTTCCTCGCGGGGATGATGAAGTTGTCGTGGCGATCGCTTTTGAAGATATGACCTCGGCGCAGAAAGATGCGTTAGTCCTGGTGATTTATTCTGATGTCAACGAGTGGTATTCTCAGCACCGCGCAAACGTGGATAGACCGCTAAAGTCTGTTGTGTTTTTGCTGACTAGCTTGGCCCGGGCGTTCCAGGACTTCAAACCCGCTGAACCCACACCGATTCGCAAGCAGATTCAGGTGTCGGCTCAGGTGTATACGCAGGGACATTATATGTCCGCGATCGCCAGTCAAATTAACAGTCGTACCCTACAGCTCATCTTGCACAGCAGCTATGCGGCAATCATTCATCCCGAAATTCTAGCAACAGGTCAACCTGTAGGGATCCTAATTAGCGACGAAGATACTGCTGAGGCAACCCGACTCATTGCTCAAGTAGATGAAATTACCCATGCGGCTGAAGCCATTGTGTTAGAGCTGTCTTTTCCTAAGGTTCTGGATGTGCGTCAAAGCGAGCGAATTAATTCGCTGCTGCATGTGCTGCCCAGCTAGATTTCGGCTTCACTCAACCTGTTTGAGCTTTGTCAGTCCGTAGCACGCGTTTCAATCTTGCCAGAATTGAATAAGTCTCTCTGTTAGCGAAACACATTGCCATAGAGCACCTTCAAAGAGGACTTTCGCCATGCAGTTCAAGACTTGGGGGCTGGGCATCATCGTAGCGCTGCTAACCGAATTGACGCCCGCGATCGCAGCTCAGCCAGCTAGCCCCCTGTTTGCCCCCCTTGATCAAGCTACGACTTCTCAGCTTCCGGCTGGCTATGCCGATTTGCTGACCAAAGCCCAACAGCTCATGGATCAGCAGGACTACCCCTCAGCCCTAGCTATCTATGAAACCGCGATCGCCCAGGCTGCCCAGCAAGAACCTGCCTGGACAGGCAAAGGCGACGCTCTCTACTTTCTGCAGCGCTATGAAGAGGCGATCGCCGCCTATGGTCAGGCCATTGCCCTCAATCCAGATGCTCTCAAAGCCTGGGTCGGTTTAGGCAATGCCCTATCCCAAACTAGCCAGATTCAGGCGGCTCTGAACGCTTATGAAAAGGCGATCGAAATTGATCCGAGTCACGCAGCGCCCTATTATCACCGAGGGCTGCAGTCCATGCGGCTCAATCAGGACGAGGCGGCTCTGGCTGATTTTGGTCGTGTCACGCAGCGATCGCCCAACTGGCATCACGGTTGGGTAAAGCTAGGACAGATGCGAGAGCGCCTGGGGCTATATCCAGAAGCCTTACTTGCCTTTGACCGGGCTATTCAGCTAGAGGCCAGTGCAGTAGACGCCTGGATTGGCCAGGCAGACGTGCTGGCGAGGCTAGAGCGCTATCAGTCAGCCCTGGAAGTCTATGAGCATGTGGTGGAGCTAGCGCCGGACTATGCCGACGGCTGGTTCAGGCTAGGCAATATGCTGATGCACCTAGAAGACTATGGAACGGCCTTAGCCGCTTACGATCAGGCGATCGCCCTGGCACCTGCGGAGCAGGCAAGCTGGTACAACCGGGGCCTAGCGCTACAGGTACTCAAGCGCTACCCGGAAGCGCTAGCAGCTTTCGAGCAGGTTCTTGCCCTCAACCCCAACCATGAACGTGCGGCCCACAAGCACCGAGAACTTCAGGAGATTGTCCGACAACTGCGATCGCCTCAGCTCGCTCAGCGCTAGCAGTTGCCTGAATTGTCCTCTCGCTTATTGCCTATCGCATCGTCACTTCAGGTTTTTTGCCGTCTTGTTCTCCAAACCAGCGCGACTGTAGCTGAGATTAAAAAGCTGGCCGACGGGTTCTTGCTGTGGCTCACCTGGCACCTGGCAACCCACAGGTCCCTGGCCAACAGTGACGCCGTCGGCTAGCCCTAGAGAAACGAGTGTGTCCAGCCTTTGATGCCGCCATAGGGAGTGTTTTGCGCGAGGCTATTGCATCTGGTTTCCGAGCCAGCAGAGATGATATTGCCCCGGCTCTGCTGGAGATGGGGTAGGCCTATTGGGTCATGAGACAGTTGGGGTCTATTCAGTCTCTTTAGCAAACTAGATGTACTTGACTTTGTAGGCTGAGGCTAGCCCAAAGGGTAGCCCCAGACATGAGCGGCTAGTTCATGATCTCCTCATCCGAGCTGTCTAAACTATCGTCCTCTGACGCCGAAGCAGGGACTACCGGAGAGTCTCCGGTAACCTCTGGCACCTCATCAGGAGAAGCCGGATCGGCGGCGCTATCAGAAGTGGCATCTAGGGAGGAATTACTGTCATCCAGACCAGCTTCGGCATCAGGGACGGCTGCGCCAGTCGGGACAGTTGATGGCTCTGCGTCACCAGTTGACTCTGCGTCGCCTGCAGGCACCTCTTCGGCTGGGCCCAGTTCGCGAATGATGGTGTAGCGGCGGACGGTTGGTTCTGGGGCTTCTGTTGAGTCAGCGGCAGACTCATTGGTGGCCTCAGTTTCCAGCGAAGGCTGTCGCAAGGCTGAGGTATCTCCTCGCTGACAAAGCTGATTCAGATTGATTTCGCGGCCATTGGCATCAACCATATAGCAGACATTTTCAGAGCGACCAGGGCTGGCCCCGGCGGTAATAGCCGCGATCGCACAAACGCTACTCAAGCCTATCCAGAAACTTTGCTTCATGAGGGCACCCTCTAAGTGCTATTCCTCAAAAATTAGCAAGGCTTCTGCAAGATGACTCACCTAATCTTTAAATTTCTATCCATTGGTGGACAGGTTTGTTCACAATGTAGCTGACAGACACTTCAGAAATTGATGCAATATCGCACGATCGCCGCTGACTACGACGGTACCCTGGCCACCGATGGCCGGGTGGATGATGCCACGCTGAACGCCCTGCACTGCTACCGAGAAGCAGGGGGACAGCTTTTGCTCGTGACCGGACGAGAGCTGGCCGAGCTACGGCAGGTATTTCCAGCGGTGACTCTCTGCGATGGCGTCGTAGCGGAAAACGGCGCGGTGTTTTGGCAGCCTCAGACTGAGCAGGCACAGCTTTTGGGGGAACCGCTGCCTGAGCCGTTTGTCACCACGCTCAAGGCCCGTCAGGTTGACCCCATCAGTCAGGGACAGGTGATTGTGGCAACCTGGCAGCCCCATGAACAGACGGTACGGCAGACTATTGAGGAGATGGGGTTAGCGGCTCAGGTGATTCTCAATAAGCGGGCCGTAATGGTGCTGCCCACGGGCGTCAACAAGGCCAGCGGCTTACAAACTGCCCTCAACCAGTTGGGCCTATCGGCTGCCGAGGTTGTGGGCGTTGGCGATGCTGAGAACGACCGCGACCTGCTGCTGACCTGCGGCGTGGGCGTCGCCGTTGAGAATGCCCTGCCAGCATTAAAGGCGATCGCCCACCAAGTCACCACCCAGCCGCGCGGCGCGGGAGTACAGGAACTGGTGGACTGGATTCTCAATGACGCCTGGCCTGCCTAAGCTGCCGTCTGGGCCTGCCAGCCGAGCGATCGCGCTCGTTCTACCGCCACTCTGGGCAGATCAGCGGCGATAAAGTGCTGATGCAAAATCTGGACGCTCAGCAGGTGATTGATCATGGCGTCGAGCTGGACCTGTTCGGCCACGGGAATGTCAGGCTGCTGGTAGCGATCGAAGAGAGCAGAAACGGCAGCGTCGTTAAGCAAACCCGTTGCCGCGATCGCCTGGGGAGAGAGATACTGCTGCGCTAGCCCCAGCATTGCCTTTTGCTTGGCCGGATCGGTGTGGGCCGGGGGAGCCATGAAGGCGAACTTTTGCCGCTTATACAGGGTTTCTGGCAGCAGCGCCCGCATCGTTTCTCTCAAAATATACTTGTCTTTTTGATCGCGAAACCGCAGCCGGGGCGGAATGGTGACGGCAAACTCCACCAGGGGATGATCCAAAAAGGCGGGACGGGCCTCCATCGAGTTCGCCATATCTACCCGATCCCCTGCCCAGCCCAAAACCTGGGACTCAAACTGAGTCTTCACCCAGACATACTGGGCTTTGTCCAGGGGATGACGGCCTGCAAGCTGCTGAGAGTCTAGAGTTTGAGCGATCGCGGCTCCGGGGGAGTAGTGCCGCAGATCGGCCCGGTAGTCGGCTGCCAGCAGGGAGGCTACCTGGGGGGCTGAGGCCAGCCAAGATTGCAGACAGCTGGGGGTAAAGCCGACCCGCTCCGTCAGGGCCGGATCGTCAAGGCGCTCCTGAGCCAGCAGATTACCCTGAAACAGGCGGTTGCTCTCCTGCAGCCAGGTTTCCAGCTCCGCCCGCTCTGCGGCAGAGGCGCTGTCCATGCCGTGCAGAATCATGTCCAAACGGAGCTGGGGATAGCCTGCAAACAGCTCGTCCGAGCCTTCGCCGGTCACTACTACCTTGTAACCTGCCCGGTGTACATGCTCACTCATCAGCAGCTTGGCGACGGTAAACGTGTTGTAAATGCTGCGCTCAGTGTGCCAGAGGGTACGGGCAAAGTGATCGTAGAGATCCTGTCCCCTCACCGTCAAAATGTCCTGGTCAGCTCCCACCGCTGCCGCCATTTCGCGGGCGATCGCCGTTTCGTCATAGTCCGTATCGTCAAAGCCGATGGTGAACGCCTTGACGGGGGACTGCTGACAGGCAGCGGCCACCCCCAGAATCGAGCAGGAGTCAATGCCGCCGGAGAGGTAGCAGGCCACGGGCACATCCGCTTCGAGCCGGAGCTGAATCGCTTCCACAAAATGATGGCGCAGAGTTTCGATGTATTCCTGTTCGCTGAGCTGGGGGCGATCGCCCTGATGGGGAAAATCTAGATCCCAGTAGGTCTGAGTTTGCACCTGTAGCCGTCCCTGCCGCCGCTGACAAATCACCTTCTGTCCTGGCTGCACCGCCTGAATGCCTTCAAAGCAGGTCGTCCCCGGCACCATCGTCTGCATCAGTTGGTGATATAACCCCGCCGCCGCAAAGCGCCGCTGCACGGCTGGGTGGGCAAACAGCACCTTGATTTCAGAGCCAAACACCAGCCCCGCATCGGTCATTGTCCAGTACAGGGGCTTAACGCCAAAGCGATCGCGCACCAAGGTTAGCCGCTCTGCATCGCGCTCGTAGAGGGCAAAGGCAAATTCCCCCCGCAGGTGGGGCAGCGCCTCGCTCAGGCCCAAACGCTCCGTCAGGTGCAGCACCAGCTCCGTATCGCTCTTGGTGGCAAACTGATAGCCCCGCGAAGTCAGGTCAGCCCGCAGCCGCTTGTAGTCGTAGAACTCGCCGTTGTGGGCAATCAGGTAGCGCCCATCCTCAGACAGAAACGGCTGGCAGCCGCGATTGGGGTTGAGGTCGATGATGGCGAGCCGGGCATGGGAAAAGCCCACACCGCAGTCAGGCAGAGTCTTCCAGCCGAAACCGTCGGGGCCGCGATGAAACTGAATCGCCGCCATCGCTACGAGTCGTTCTGGATCAATGGGTTGAGACGCATCATGGTGCATGATGCCAGCAATGCCGCACATAGAAAGTCCTGTTGGCTGTAATACATTAGCGAGCAATTCTATCCTATTGAGCCAAACGACTTCGCTCAACCCTCTGCCAAGCAACGGATTGAGCATTGAGCGAATTCGAAATGCATCCTACATAGATAAATCAGACCTCTTTGCTTAACTTCTCAAAGATGGTGAGATTTCCTAAAAATTGGAGTAAGGTCATGAGAGGGCGTTTGAAAAGTAAAAAAGCTTTCATGACATAGGCTGTCAGTCCAAAAAACACTAGACAGTCGCATGAAAGCTACCTTCAAATCCTATCCCAGTAATCTCACTGCCGCCTAACTTGGCAGCTCATCGCTCCCTATATTCCCGCTGCCAAGTTAGGCGGCAGACCCCGCCGAGTTGATATGCAAGCGGTGCTCAATGCCATCTTCTATGTTTTGGTTTCAGGCTGTAGCTGGCGGATGCTGCCTGCTGACTTTCCCGCCTGACAGACACTCTATAGCTACTTGCGTAACTGGTGCATAGACGGCACCTGGGAACGTATCCATCGCTACTTACGGCAGTGGGTACGCCTGAAACACTCTCGTCACAGCAGTGCCAGCGTGGCTATCATCGATTCCCAATCGGTCAAGCTTGGCTCTCTGAGTCATCAAGCAGTCGGTTTTGATGGTGGCAAGCAAGTCAAAGGACGCAAGCGGCATCTGCTCGTTGATACGCTGGGCTTGATGCTGATGGTAGTGGTCACTGCCGCCAATGTTTCTGACCCAGCTGGGGCGAAGCTTCTCTTTGCCAGATTGCAGCCTCAGCTTGCCCAGCCTTAAGTTGAGCAACCATCGCCTCGCACCAGGCAACAAAATCTTGCTCATAGAGGCGTTTCAAATCTGGGATGGTTTCCATGATGGCAGGCCTTTATCAAAGCTAGCGAAATGACTTGCTAGGGCATGTCATTTCAACAAGGGAGGAAACTCTCTGGATGAGGTGGAGTGATCGCTGGGCTGCTACGGTTTGAATCATGCCGCCTCCTTCAGTTAAGCCAGCACTATCAGCATAAGGTATTGCTCAGTTGACTTTGCGCGTCAGGATGCTGATGGCGGTGCCCGGTTGTGGCCCCGGCAGCAAAAGACTCCACTGCCCCGGCTCAGCAAAGCCCAAGACGTGCAGGGTATGGATGGTGCTGATGACGCTCTGACGCGGGCCAATTAGAAGAACACGGAGGCCATCAGGTACTCTTGCTCAAAAAGTCAACCCTTTCACGCGCTTGAGAGTTCCATTGTCTCGTAAGTCTTCGATTCTGACTTTGAGTAATTGCCCTTCACTCAATTTGCTAGCCAGTTTTGGTTCTTTCTGAGTGAGCCTTATGCTTCCTAAAATCTCGTAGGTTACTTTTTTGCCTTTGATGCCGGTGACGATGGCTTCTAATTCTTGACCCACTGCAAACTGACTGGCTCTAGTAATTGCTTGAATTTCGGCTTCTCTCTCTGAAATTATAAGCATATCGTCTGGCCGCTCAATAATTTCACCCGTAGGAACCCCTTTGCTGTAATACAGTATTAAACGGGCTGCCCAACCTAAAATCTGAAGCGTTTTGTGTAAATCATCTTGGTATGCATCTAAATACTGACTACATACGGAATATAAACTTTGAAAATAAACTAAGGTACGCTTACTGTGCCCTATCGAGTATCCATGGCTTGCCAAAACTTTTAAGTAATCAAATAGTCTCCTACTCGACTCACTTTCATGCTGGCTATCTCTGAGATAAGAAATGACTTTCCAGAGTTCATTAACATCTGTCCCTTCAATCACCAATCGCCTTGCAATAGCGTCAGCAATAGACCATTGCACATCCGTAAGTTCTTTCGAATCGTAAGGATTAAGCTTCATGACCTGTAGTAATAGATAGCATAAATTTAAAGAATGAAGTCATTCCTTATTACGAAGGACAGCTTAGATCTAAGACTCAGATTTAAGCCTCAGTAAATCCTTTTACTCCGGCTACTACTATTTTGACTGCGGGATGATCAACGGCTTCTTCAATAGCAGTTGCTCCCGCTTCCTTCAGGGCACCTATGACACGCTTCCTCAAACTAGGATCGTTTTCAATTTTGTCAACTGCCCTAGCACCTAACATTGCTGTCGTTTCATTAGGATAGTCTTTTGATAACTGCTCAAGCAAAGCCTTGATATCTCTGGATGCTTTGGCAAGATCTTGGGAGTTGTTAAACTGATACATTTTTTTGTCGCGAGCAACGTTATCTCCTTTGCCAAAGTGGTTCTGTGTGATTTCAGACATTGGGTTCTCCTGAATGTTTTGATTGTGCAAATGAATCTCGATATTTTTGTCACTTTGGGCATTTAGCGGAATATCCCCTTGAGCTTCTTGAAATTCTTGATGATCTTCTTCGGGCTCATAGTTTATATCATCAATCAAACTTCTAACTTGAATCTTTTCGTAACTATTCCTACAGTCAATAGTATCCTGCTTGTCATCAATATACTTGTATAAAAGCTTGATTGGATAAAACTCTGGCTGCTGGTTATTTGTACAGAGACTGCAATTGCAAGGGACTAATTCCGAAAATTTAAGCTTCTCAAATAAGCTATGTATGATGTCAAACTCATGCCTAATAATTGACATTAATTCTTTCTTTCGCTTACCACTAACACGTATAAAAACGTCTCCTTTATAATAGTGATAGTTTTCGACGACCTCCGCTTTAGTTTTTTCTTTACTGAGTACTACCCCATTTTTCCATACAAGCTTTTGATCTTCAATCAAAGGATTCATATCCACAATGAATCTAGTGATAATTCCTTTGGGCATGAAATCATATTTGTAATGTAAAAGTAGGTTGTAAGACTCATCCCAGTAATACTGAGGCTGATCAGTACTAAGTAGAGCCGGTACAATAAAAAATCCTGGTCGGCTAGGAATTTCATAGCAAAGCTTAAATTTAAGCATCAGCCTTAGCAGCTGAGATTGCATAAAAAAGTAATTGCTCTGATTCCATATTTCATCCAGATTCGTGCGATCAAAAGCTCCCCTATTTCTAATAACAGTTTCACTGTCTAGTACTTTGTATACTGCATCTGTAGCCCAAGCAGGCTTAAGTATTATGATATCTTTCAAAAGCTCATCCATTTGAAAATGCAAGCAAACGCCTAAATCATGGAGATATTTACTAAGTTGGAGTTTATCGTTGAGTTTTTTAAATCCATTTTCCTCACAGAGCTTAAAATACTCTTCTAAAGTAATATAATTTCTAGAATCATTTTCCAGTTTTTCACGTACTCTAAGCCAGTTTCTCGGCAAGCTTGAGCCAATATGCTCTAGCCGCTTGAGGTAATACTTGCTACTCTCAATGACTTCTTGTAGCCCTTCACCTGTTGCAAGATTGGCAGAAATATTCTCTTTCAGGTTTAAAAACTGACCTCTGAGTTGCTGCTCATTAATTTCTCGATGGCGTCCGTTTTTCCTGTTTTTTAAAATTATCAAAGGACTTTCATTGCTTAAAAGCTTCACTACATTTAGCCAATAAAAGAAATCAGTATCTTCAGTTCGATTGTCTGCAACCAAAATATACAAGGAACGTTGGGTCAGGAAAAATTTGTGCGTTGCATAGTAAATTTCCTGTCCTCCAAAATCCCAAAGGTTGACCCGAAATATCTTGTCCTCTTCTATACCAAAATTCCATTGAGTAATTTCTATTCCTTCTGTAGATGACTCATCTCCAAGTGGGTAATATGGATCAATGATTTTTTTCGCTAATGTAGTCTTACCTGCACCAGGCTCACCAATAATCAATAGTTTAGCTTCATATATGTAAGCAGAGTCCTGTTCAAATTGCTGCCTATAAAAATTGAGTATTTCGGCTGTCGTTTGTTGTCTTATTTCAGGCGGAAGAGATGAAAGGGGATTGCCATTGATCGTTAATTCATCTAAATCTAATTCTCCGATAGTAACTGGCAAAACATTTAGATTGTTATCAATTAAATGAAGTTCCCTCAAAGATTTGAGCTTATTTATCTCTGATGGCAACACCAATAATTGATTTCCACTAAGGTGAAGAATCTCAATGCTTTTAAGATCTTTAATTTCTACTGGCAATATCTCAATTAAATTATTTCGAATATAAAATTCGCGAAGTTTGAGGAGCTTTTTTATTTCTGAAGGTATAATTCTAATCTTGTTATAGCTAACAAAAAAATATTCTAAATTCTCAAGCTGTCCAAGTTCGACGGGAAGTGACTTTAGTTGGTTAGATCTTACATCTAATTTTTTAAGTTTTCCAAGCCCTCCGATTTCTTGTGGGATACAAGAAAGACTGTTTCTTCTGAGATTAAGCTCTTCTAAATTAACTAGTTTTTTTATGTCTTTTGATACATGGCTTATTTGATTATTGCTCAAGTCTAATTCTCTTAGATTTTTAAGTCCTAAAATTTCTACAGGGAAGTCAGACAAACGATTATTGTTAAGGTAAAGGCACGTTAAATTTTGAAGCTTTGCAAATTCTGGCGGCAAGGAACTTATTTGATTCTCGGACAAGTCCAGTGAGGTCAATCTATTCTCTAAAGCATCCTCAATGATTTGATGTAATTCTTCGCTATCCATACTGGAGTTCTCCGCTCTCACTCAAATATCCTTAAAGATTTCTATCAACATGCCTTTTGAGCTGTATTTTTTCTGTTTTAGTACATGCCTTCCGGCGGTTCCCTATCAGTAGGATAGAGGAGTATTCGTGTTAGTCTTTCTAACTGCATTTGTTCAATCAAATTCTTATGAGCTTCTTTAAAGAGGTGATTCATAAAGCTCTTAAGCTCCCTACCATCTAGGATTCGTTCCCCTGTATGGGTGAAAGATGAATAACGTTCTTTTAAGTTTTGGAAAGAATTAATCAACCTTAATGAGTTGGCAGTGACTATCACTGTTCCCATTCCAATAGGCTTACCAGATCCAAGCTTTAAAGCAATAGGATATTCAGGATCTTGTCCTAAAGCTATTAGTAAACATCCTAATTGGGCTTCTGAAAGATTAATGAATTTTATATGCGTATTAAAGCTATACTCTCTTCCTGCTTGCTGGATAGGGATCCCCCTGCTCCCTGCATCTTGAGCTTTAACAAAGTGATAGTAAAATTTTCTTCCTGCTGCCTGTTTACTATTAAAGTAAGCATTTCGTTCCTCAGGACGGGGACGATAAAGTGAAGGCATGAAACCTATAGCAGATTGAGTGGATTCGCAGATGGCATCGGTGAATCGAACTAAACCTTGCCAATCTAGAGCACCAAACACTTGACTAGCCGGGCACAGACTTTCTTTACTGCGACAGGGCAGTCGGTCTTTGGGGATCTCTTGTCGATAGCGATTGGTGATGACGGCTAAGGTGCTGTTAGTAATGGCTTCGTAGATAGCGCGAATACAGCCTTTGAGCGAACTGCCCTGAATCAGCAGTTGCTCATTTTTACCCTGCACCATGGTTTTGATCAGGGGGACTCGACTGCCTACGTCACTTCCAAGCGCCGTGACCCCAGTGGAGACATGTAGAGCTGTTAATACCTTCAGGGTGAGGTGCAGCGTTCCGTGATAGCAGTTATCGGCATAGCGGTGATGGCCAATGGGGGCTCTCAAAAACGGTCGCTGTCGGGGAAAGGGTACCAGCGCATAGGGTTTCTCTGGGCCTTCAGCGGTTTGAGGCGATCGCTTGATTGGTCGATTGGGTCGTTTACTTACCACGCTTTACTCCCCTCAATGCTACAAATTGCACACTGCCCGTCTGACCGTCGATAAAATATCGCTGACCAATATCAAGATCCTCTGGATAATGGATGCCTCGCGGTAGTTTAGTTTCTGTCTCAGGATAAAAGTGGGCATTCAAGTCACGAATCAACCACTCCTGCTCTTGAACGAGTGGCTTTAGAGTTGCATCTGTAACAGCAGTGCTAGACAGTAACAGTACCTCATAGCGATCGCCTCGTTGTTTCCAGCGGAACTCTCTGTCTTGATTGAAAACCTGCCCTTCTGTGCAGACAAAGTCACTGGGCAAATCCGAGTTGAATCTAGTGCGATCGGGCCATCGCAAACAGTGCCAAGCTCTGCCTGTAATGCAACGTCTCATTAACTGATCGAGAGAAGACTGATCCAAAGTAGTCCGTGAGATATAGACAAATCCTTGCAGTGCAGTGTAGCTTTCAGCAGTGGCTTGGGTCACTGTGTAACCTCCACCAGTCTCCGACTCCAGGCACTCACCGCCGCTTCAAATAGTTCCTCGACGTTGCCTTCTGGCCACTGAAGCTGAACCCCCAAGCCGTATTGCATCTCTTCAAGACGCGGTATACCATTGGGGCCGTACTCTCGGAGAAAGTAAACGTCATCGGGAGGAAATCCATAACTTTGACGCTCGTTATTGGTTAGAAAGGCCCCAGCTCCCTTTAAAGCGATGGATGGCCACTGGGTATTGCTGCCTAGGGTGACAATTTGTTCTTCTCGGATAACACAGCCGGGATATTCCACCCTAGCCTCGTTGAATTTGACGGCAACTAACCCCATTCCCCGTGACTTAGCAAAGCCCAAGCCAAACCAGCCATCGTCGAGATCGCGCAGCACTAGTCCTAGCAACCCAAGCTGCTCCAGTGTGAAATTCTTGAGGTGGATTTTGGTGCGAAATTCCCCCTCGGTGCAAACTTGATAGTTGAATGGACCAACCGCAACAGAACCAAACACCCGATCAATGGCGACCCCATTGCGTTCTTCTAATCGAGGTTTAGGTTTCTTAGGATCGGGGTAGGCGTCTTCAATGCGGAGGCGACTGGCGATCGCCACGCTGCCAAACAGTTGATCCGTAAACGACGACCACCGATAGATTTTCTGAGTATCGGTCTGCTTTTCCAGATAGGTATAGCTCTTTCGATCCAGAGGATCGGTTGCCCAAAGCGGCATTAGGGGATCTGCTTGGGGATCTAAATCGAGTAAGTTGAGAGGCCGCTGATCGCTGCCAATGGTTCTAACAATACGTTCGGCGTGAGCCCGCAATGCCCCTTTTAGAGAACTGCCGGGAAAGAAGATTGAACGTCCACCCGCATGATACGTCTCGACAAATTCCATATCAGGCTTGGTCGGGTTCGCACCTTCCTTTCCCGATTTGACCAAGACTGGCCCTTGAGGCATCAGCGTGAGATCAATAGTGCAGTGATTAACAAGTCGTTTATGCATAAAAACTCGATGAAACTAGCGACCAAACCTAAACCAACTATTTTTTTCTGAAATATCAAATTGATTAATTTCGTCTTCTGTACATTTGATTACAAGTGTTTCATACCCACGGCTATCTAAAATCCGATTTACTTCACGCAAAAACTCTGGATCATTGAGTAATTTTATCGAGTAACGGCTTTTAGGAGCTTTTGTTGGAATCATACCGATTCATCCACAGACTTCTGCCCTACTAAATTCCATTCGACGCAATGCAAATGGCAGCTCAAATTCTCGACTGTCACTATGTAAAATGACTTTGACTTTCCTGTTTTAGCGATTTTCCTCCAGTTCAGCTCTTGCGTTTATTCGACAAGATTTCCGCCAAGCAAAGAAAGCAAACAGGGCACTTGAAATTGCCAATAATATCAGAAAGAAAGCCCAGCCACTCCATTTAAGCCTCCTGCATCGCCATATCTGGATTCAAATGCTGGATTAGGGCTTCAGTCCAATCTTGTTTGTAAGCAGTAAATGATTCTGAAGAAAGTTTGTAATGAGCGTCTTTTTCGTTGGCGATTAATCGTTTGAGATACATCAGCAGTTCGTCTGGGCGGTCTTCAGAATAATCGATCCACCAAACATCTTGAAGATCAAGCTTGACGACACCTAACCCGCGCGATTGCCCGCCCCCTAAAGGAATCTGCTCACTTTCAAATTGGTGCAGACCAATCATGATTAAGCCCAATTCCCAATCTTCAGCGTTCTCGATCACAGCTTGAAAATCAAATTTGACGCCCGCTGGAACCACCTGAAAATCATAGAGTCTGCCGTCCTCAGCCGTTTCAGTGTCACGGTTAATGGAAACTCCATCCCGTTCTTGATACTGACCGAACCAGGTTTCTGGTTTAACGGTGAGGTCTCGTACCTGAAACTTGCTGGCTTGCCAGGGAGTGCCAAAAATCTTAGAAACTTCGTCAGTTATGTTATTGAGGGCAGTGGTTAATGCTTCGTCATTACCGCTATGCTGCTCTTTCAACGCTTTGACTCGCTCGTTCATTTCTCGGCTGACCAAATCGGAAGGATCCTGAGCTAAATCAGGATGAATGCCTCGTAAAAATGCTTCGAGGCGCGATCGCATGGCTCCCTTAAAGCTCGATCCAGGAATCAGCGGTTTACCCAACGCATCTTTCACTACCGGCAAATCAGAACCGATGGGTTCGAGCGATCGCCCCTGGCTAATTCTCAACGCAGTCACGGTCGTAAGGGTACCTGTGATATCTAAGCGATTTTTGAAAACATCAAACATGGTATTTATCCCTCACGATTTGAGTTCAAATATCTGAGATGGCGCGCACCATAACCCAGATATCGACGAATTAGCTCCATCTGCACTCGTTTCTTCTCATCTTTCTCCTGAGCGGTCTCGACGATCTCTTGAGCTGAGTTTTTGAGTTGACCGTCAATATCTCGAATAATGCGCTCAGCCAGTGATTTCTCACCTCGTCCCCACTTTCGTTCTCGTCCTACCTGATAGCGGATGAAGTTTTTCACGACTTCGGGGCTTTCAGTACTATCGGCAACTCTCACCAAGTTGCGAAACTGAGACTCTTCTAGCTTGTCGCGACCCGAGGTAGGATATTCACAGCTATTCAAAGCATCTTCAACCGCAATCACCAAGGCGTCTTCGGCGTGACGAATGCCCCGCTGAATTTCAAGTTCGTGTTCTGGGCTGATGGTCTTATTCACACTGGCTCCTCTCGCATAACCTGATGAAACTCGTCGCACACTCTGATTTGGCCAAAGCCTTCACTGGTTCGTTCGCCAATTCCGTTTTGCTCTAACTTCGCCAATTTTTCTATCCAGTCATCCTGTTCAGTTGTTGGAATACTGAATAGAAAGACGCTGCCCATTACCGTTACCAGATCTACATCTTTGGCCAGTCCCCAAGCCGCATTCCACCCAGAGCGGTAACCATAACTGCTGTAGGCCATTTCCAGCTTGACCTTGCTATCAGGGAGTTTGGCGAGTAGGCACAACATATTGGCAGATAGCACAAAGGTGCGTCGCCAGTTCTCCACCAAAATCGCCTCAGATTCTAATCCGATGGCAAAGAATGTCTTGTCCTGTATTGGCTGAGCACTCGTACCGAAGAGGCTCCATTGTTGCCAACGCTGATTTAAACAGTCATTAAACGCATCAAGTCGGTTCTGAATCTCCTGAGTTGATACAGTAGCTTCCTCTTGATCAACGTTAAGTTCGACTCGTCCCAATCCACGGGAAGTCGAACCACCTAATCGGAAGCGATCGCAATTTCGACCAATAAAGAAGTACAACTGCTCAGCCAAATTGTCATCATTTATTAGAATAGAGCTGTGACAAATAGTGGGCTGACGCTTTTCTTTTCCCTGAGACTCATTCAGCACTTCCAGGCTGTAGAGGATTTCATCTTGAGCTGTGGCCCGTCGGCGATTGATACCAACTCGTGTCAGCAATCGTTTGCTAACTGAATGCGAAAAGTACTTTCCCTTGACTTTGCTGTAGAACCCATCGAAAGACTCTACGCGATCGCCCTCTTTGCTATTCGGTTCGTAGAACAGGCCATGCTCTCTGGCACAGAAACTATCAATCAGAGCATCAAAAACTCCTGCCTTCCTAGGCTTAAAGCCACTATCCGTTTTCGAACTGAGAGCGGTAGCAGGCAGAACTCGGGTTTTACCTGGACTGACAATGTAATCATCGTCTCCACACTTAGCGATCGCGGGATAGGCATTCTGGAAAATTGCGGCCCCTTCTCCGACAAATAGTCTGTGGAAGTCATCTCCGATTTCAGGAGTACCATGCTGCAACAGTTTGCCTGCGATCGCCCCCCGAATTACGGTGCCGGGAATGTAGTCTAACGCTTCGCTGACGGAGCCACCGGGTTTGCGTTGACCGATTGCTAAGGGAGCTTGAGCGGTAATTGTGAGGTTGATGCGCTTCATGATTCACCTCCCGCTGTAGCAAAGGCTTGGGATTTCGCATCCTGCCTAGGTGCCTTACCGAGAAAATCCCAGGTAGTTTGGTCGATATCAGACTCGTCAAATAGCGGTGTCTGCCATTGCAGCCAACCCAGCCCTGTGGATTTGCCGCCCCCCAAAGCATGAATGTGTTTGAGTCCTGCAACCAGCAGCACTTTGGTAAAGTTAGGTGATCCTGCCTCCAGGGTGATGCTGCCAGTAAAGGCTAGCTGGGCATTGGCCGGAGACGTTTCTAAGAAGTACAGCTTTTTCTCTTCAGCAGTGCGGCGACGGCGGTTGATGGTGACGCCAGGGCGCAGCACATTGGGGATATTTTCTGGGGGTTCTGTGCAGACCAAATCGCTGAATTCGACTTTGGCAGGCAAGGCAGGATTGCCAAAAATTTGGCAAATTAGACAGTGGTGTTGCTTACGACCATCCGCAAAGGTTGTTTCAAGGTCGTAATCGTTGAGTTGAAATGCCGCATGATCTAACCCCCTTTGAGGACACATGGTTTGGGCAACGGGTGATTCGCAGGTAGGCCAACCTAAACCACGGGTCAGTTTTTCGCATTCATGGCGCAGCCGACCTTTAAGCTGTGAGGCCGGAATCACCAGCCGACCATTGGCGGTTTTAAGGATTGGTTTATCGGCTTGAGAACCCGAAGAACCTCCGGCTCCTACACAGAGCGCAGTGTCGATTATTGCCGTCAGGGGAATGATTTCTCCTAAGTTGGCTTGAGCAGGCTGATTGAGTGTATTGAGAGAAATCATGCTGATACCTCCCCACCCTGCGCTGATTCGGCGGCATCTTGTGATGCTCTTGGGGGAGCTTCCGAAACCTCAATAAAGTCGTATAGCTCTACCAGCTCTCGCCATAAGGTTTCATAAGTGGTTTTGTCGTTTTTGCGCTGAGCCGTTGACCAAGGAGCTAGATTGCCCCGGTTGGTTTCGGCTTCGCACCATGCTGTCTCAAAGTGACTTTCCAAAAGTCGCTGATCATCCTTGCCAAGTCGGATGCGGAAGTAGCGATAGTTCAAGATGGCAGTGCGCTTGCCTCGTTCCAGCAAGCTTCGGATTTGATAGAGCTGCGATCGCGGAAAACCAGACTTTTTCACCGCTCTCACCGTTTCAATTAAACCATTGAGTTCATGCAAGGTATAAGGCGCTGCATACAGCTTCAGTTCTTGCTGCCGCTCGGGGAACCGCACTGTCAGCCCCTCATTACGGAACGACTCAATACTTGACGAAATCATCGTGACGGCCTTAAGGGTGAGGAAATCGACCGTGCCGCCAAAGTAACCCTTGTCTCGTAGATCTTTTGCCTTTTTCTTTGCGGATTTGAGTAGTTGTGAAACGAGCTTGTCAGCATAATAAATCGGTGTGTTTTCAGCGGTAATCAAAACGCCACTGGAGATGCTCAAGCAACATTTCGACTGAGGAGCTTCTTCCTTTCTATAGCGATGGCAAGCGCTAGGATCTTTTTGATCGACTGGATCAATTCCATATCGCAACTTTTCTTTGCCAGCTTCATCTCTGTCGGTCTTGCTCTGCAAAATCTCCTCAAACTTTTCACCAATCTTCTTAGCAACTTCCAAGGCCGTATTTGCGGGCACTATTAGCAGCACATCATCGCCGCCGATCGCGATAATCTCAAAGGGATGAATCCAGACGGGACGCTTATTATCGCGAGACGATTTGGCGTCGGGAGTGTAGTAGTGAGGTTTAACGCAGTGAGCTAAGGCCCAGTAAACAGACTGCTCCGTGGCTTCAAACACGTCTTGGCTGAACTGTTGATACTGCTCTGGTGTTTTGATTTTGTCGCGGATGTACTGCCCCATGTTGTTGCCGTCGGCATAAATATACGCAACAAATCCATTGGGATCAGCAGCTCCAATTTCTGCTAGTGCGCGGGCCTCACGTCTATACACATCTCGAACAAGTCTCTGGCGTGTTCTTCGAGGATAAAAAATATGGTGAGCGGCATCGTAGAGGCTGACAAACCCAGTTTCATCTATAAATTGCTCAAACTTGCTGACCCAACTAATCAGCGACCCAGGTTTCCATAATTGATTTCTTCCTTGCACCTGTTGTCGAAAAGCAGAAGCAGGACTGAAATACCACCTACTTCTAGAGTATTCACGCTTAGAGATTTGTCCGACAAGGTATTTTCGGGCTATGGGTTCTGAGAACTTAGGAGTTTTGGTTAACTGACCAGCAGAAACCTGCATAACTGCCGATCGCCTGTCGCTGTCATCCCGCATTAAATAAGGATGGGTCTCAAACATTGGGGGATAGCGGCGACTGGGACGGCGTGAATCGGGTGCATCGTAACCACTACGGCGTTGGTTAAACTGATTCGCCAACTTACCCACCAGCTCGCTAAAGCCCTTGCGCTGTCTGAAGGCTTCTACAGGAGTCAGGGCTTCGACTTCATTCCCCTGATCGTCAGTCTTTTTGAACAGGCCGAAATAGGCGCGAAAAGCTGGATTATCTTTGTGAGACTCAAGGTTATCGAGCCAAAGGGCATTCTTAATGGGGCTAGCCAGCAGTCCCAGGTAAACTTCCAGAGGGCTGAAGGTGTCACCCACCGCGCAGGCATTTGCGGTTAGGGTTTCAGTGGTGTAGCGTTTCTCGATCGCATTGGTTAAATCGTCTACCAAATCGGCTGGACAGAATGCCAGAATATTGCCTCCGGTAGAGTAGACAACCATTTCTGGAGTCAGAGCCTCTTCTAAGGAGCGAAAGTTGCGATGCAACCAATCACTCCGAATCTGGCGACAATAGGCTGCCGCGTCACGACACTGTTGAAAGCGATCGCCATCCTCCTCGCCTCTAAAAAAAGCAGGCAGGTCGATCAGATTAATGCGATCGAGCAGGGCTGACGCGCCGCGAATCTCTTGCAGATCGGCAGATTCGAAGACATACTGCTTAATTTTGGTAGCCCCGCCATACACCAAGCCGATTTTGCGGCTCCACAGCAGATTATGCTTTTGGGTAAAGGCCGCTAGCTGAGACTGATCTTTGAAGGTATCAAAAGGATTTTGCAGAATTGCGGCAGCGGCATCAAGATCTTGAATAACACTATCTACAGTAAGGTCGCTTTGCCAAGCCAAACAGTGCGCGATCGCAGTCTTAATTTGCTTGGCAATCTTTTGTCTGTCGATATCCATGCAAGCTGGGACTAAATTCAGCGGAAAACGCTGAAGGGACAATTTTATCTGCTTAAAGATAGCCAGTAATTTCCACTACTCGCCGCAAGTATGAACTTCTCTTTACATACCAAGAGAGAATTCAACATGATAATTACTTAACTAAAGGGTTTATTACGCGTGTCTAGTGCGCCTGCTTGAAGAATGTCAAGGTGGTGATGCGATTGCGAGACTCGCGTCCTCAGGGGGAGGTGATAGCGCCTTGGGCGTTGCGGCAGCGCATGGGGGAGGAGGTAAGGCAGGAGACGGCAAGCTATGAGGAATAAAAATGTTGCAAAATGCGTCGTTTTTATGGACATGGCTTAAAAGCTTGAGTATTATCGAGCAAAAGCTCCCAAATCTGAGGGGGTCTGCCGATCCTTGAAAACCGCATAACTTCGTTGCCCCCCTCAGATTGCTTTCCGTGCAAGGGTTTGAGCCCTGTTTGAAGAGGGGTTATTGACAGTGATTCTCATCTATTTGGCCTTAAAACAGACCCCCTCAGATTTGGGGTGTTGAAGGCCTTGCCCAGCAAGGGCTCCAGATCGAGGGGGGTTCAATCTCATTACCCCACAAGGGGACGGAAACCAGTTGGTGTCTCCACATTGCTCCCCGGCACAAGGAGGCTAGTTTCAATCTCATTACCCCGCAAGGGGACGGAAACAAAACACCCAAAACACCCAAGCAAACCCGTGCGATAGTTTCAATCTCATTACCCCGCAAGGGGACGGAAACTTGACGTCAACGGTAAATTTTGACCTAATGGGTTTCAATCTCATTACCCCGCAAGGGGACGGAAACTTGCACTCCTGTGTCACCCTGGACTGCCAGGTCATTAGGGTTTCAATCTCATTACCCCGCAAGGGGACGGAAACTCGATGGTTGTACAGCACAGGGGAGATAGTTTCCTAGTTTCAATCTCATTACCCCGCAAGGGGACGGAAACAGCTATGGTCATAGCCATCATGTTCTGACGTCTTGTTTCAATCTCATTACCCCGCAAGGGGACGGAAACCCTGGGGAACCTCAGAGGCCGGGGCATTTTCTGGGTTTCAATCTCATTACCCCGCAAGGGGACGGAAACCTGCTTCACCAGGGAGGAGACCCTCCTCTGGTTGCTCAACCGGGTTTCAATCTCATTACCCCGCAAGGGGACGGAAACCTTAACCAAGGTAGAAGTTAGAAGGCAAAAGTATGAAAGGGATGGCGTACAAGATGTTGGAGTCAATGCTATAAAAAGTCTGTGACCCTATGCACTATGGGATCGCCTTTGAACCTCCCTTCACCTTAGATTTCAGCTAATTTCTGCCCTCTGCCCTCAGATTTCTGCCCTTTATCCAGGGGACGGAAACCTTAACCAAGTGAGAGGGCAGAAGGCAGAAGGATGAAAGGGATAGGTTGCAAGATATTGGAGCCGATGCAATGAGAAGTCTGCAACCCTGCTCAATATGCAATCACGAAGTGTCCCCGCCAAGAGAATTGCCCTTAAACCTTTCTCCACCTCAAGTTTCAGCCTCTATTTCAGCCTTCTCTTCCCTTCTGTCCTCTGATTTCAGCCTTCTCGCTTCCCTTCATCCCTCTGCCCTCAGATTTCTAACTTCCCTCCCCTTCATCCCTCTGCCCTCAGATTTCTGCCTTTTCATCTGGGCACCTTAAAAGCATTCAAAACTTCACAATCGCAATGCCTAGTGATCTTAAAGAGCGCACTAAAGCTTTTTCGCTTAGGATCATCCGTCTTTATACAGCTCTACCCAATAGCACAGTCGCTCAAACCATTGGCAAGCAGGTTTTACGGAGTGGGACTTCCGTAGGCGCTCACTATCGAGAAGCTCACCGGGCCAGATCCACTGCCGAATTTGTCAGCAAGCTCAACGGCGGTCTTCAGGAACTTGAAGAAACAGCCTACTGGCTAGAGCTTTTGAGCGAAGCAGCCATCCTCGAAACGAGCCGCCTACAATCCCTATTTGCAGAAACCCAAGAACTCATTGCTATCTTTGTCACCTCGATCAAAAACGCAAAGCAGAACAAAGCAAAAGGGTAAATGAATTTGACAATGAGCTACTCTAATCCAAACAAACCAGGAATCTCAGCCCTCCCTTAAACAACCTTTACCCAACCCCCCCTGCCCTCAGCTTCTGACTTCTGATTTTTACCTTTACTTCATCCCTCTGCCCTCTAATTTCTGCCTTTATTTCTCCGGCGGCTCAAACACTACGGTAAATTTTGCAGTTGGCATGAGGCGGCGCAGAATTTTGAGATGGTTTTCGGCAGCGTTGCAATAGCGAAAGCGGCCTACGGTGATGCGCTGGCAGCGGGGTAGGAGGCGAATGATGCACCAGGGATAGAGGCGATCGCGGTATTCCATGAGTTGACTCCTCGATGAGTAAAAAAATTGACAGCAGAAACTGACGGCCCAGTGACCGTTTCAGCGCTATTTGATGAGAGACTAATTAGGCGAACAAATGAGACAGAGCTTCGGCGGCGATCGCTCTGAAAAATCTGTCTCTAAAATCAGCAAAAGTAAACTCTAGGGTGTACACCTGAAAGTATAGTATGCCTGATGGCAATAAGCAATTAACGTTAGGAGAACTTAGGAAGCGAGCAGGTTTAACACAGCGCCAGTTAGCTGAAGCAATGGGAGTTACGGTCAAGTCAGTCAGCGCCTGGGAGCGCGGTGTTGTAGCTCCTCGTTTAACCTTTGTCGAGACTCAAAAGCTTACAGAAATTTTGGCCTGCTCGTTTCAAGATTTAGTGGCTGCTACAAATCAGCCAGAAAATTCAGATTAGTGGAATGACCAGCTTAAGAACGTAGGTTAGGCCAACAGCGGAAACTTAAAAGCCTTGTCGATTTTGGGTTTCGCTCTGCTCAACACCAACCTACAAAGACTCCAATTTTAGCTGTGTCTTTGATCAGCCCTATTTGCTCCTGGGAGAAGCCAAACAAGACAAGTTCGAGGAAGGTTGGGCCCAGTGCCTAGCCGAAATGATTGCCGCTCAGCGGCTCAACCAAGCTGAAATCACGGTTTTTGGCATCGTGTCAAACGGCGATCGCTGGCAGTTTGGTCAACTTGCCGCCGCC
Organism: Sphaerothrix gracilis Ecp01; assembly: GCF_030405905.1. Lineage (NCBI taxonomy): Bacteria > Bacillati > Cyanobacteriota > Cyanophyceae > Nodosilineales > Nodosilineaceae > Sphaerothrix > Sphaerothrix gracilis. The sequence goes on along the minus strand of NZ_JASATW010000009.1, from coordinate 67,627 downwards.
AGCTTTACCAAAAACATCACCTTCTACTCTATCCAAGCCCTAGATGCGCTCTTTGCCGCAGTCAACTTTCTGTTTCAACAGTGCGATCGCCAGCTTGACCAGGCTTTAGCGGCTTAAGAGTTTGCTCCTCGCAGCGATCGCCGGGCCAGTTTGCTATAGGTTTTTACCGTCTCATAGGGCATCTCCAAATCTGTAGCGATCGCCTGCAAAGAATCCCCCAGTTCCCGCCGCGCTAGCACTGTCGCCCAGGTTTCGGCAATATTTTGAGCGCGATCGCCCCCCTGTCGCTTCCGCTGGGCCGCAAAGGTTTCGGTTAGTTCTGCAATTCGCTCCGCCAGCAGAGCTTCTACGGAAGCCGTTTCCGGTAGAGACAGAGCAGACTGCCAGCCCAGCCGGGTTTGTCCTAGGCCGAACGTGGTTTTGTGCCCGGTGCCGCAGTAGGGCGCAAGCTGGGTCAGCGTATAAAACAGCGTTTGAAAATCGGGCTGCTCTGCTGCGCGGCGAGCCAGACTGTAGGCGATCGCCCCCACAAATCCTGTGACCGAGCCGCGCTTACCGGCAGCGACTTTTTGCGATTCCAGATGATGCCGCTGGATAATGACGTGGTTGTCAATCCAGTCGAGGAAAGCATCTTGATCCACAGACTCTCCCGAAAAGTGATTCCAACGGCGCAGGTAGCTGTGGAAGACATTGGCGGGCCAGGGCAGTGGTAGGTGATGCCCCTTGCGCCGGAAGCTGGTGGGGCTGAGAAAGCTGAGGCTAACGCTGCCAGATTGCTCTTTTCCTTGCCGAGAGAGCTGGGCGTAGGTCGTGGGAGGATGGGCAACTTGGACGTTTTTAATTTGCAGCGGTGTGTTTTTGAGTGCCACTTCGTCTGGGAGCTGCCGCAGCCAGCGTTCTAAGCCAGCGACGGTTCGAGCGGAGAGGGCATTGAGGTGCCACTGATAAGTTTTGCCCTTTTGCAACTGCAGGTCGCGGCTGTGGGGTACAAACTGGCCGCTGAGTCCTGAGAGGTTAAAAGGCTTTTCTGATTCCCCGTCGTGCAGATAGGCGGAGAGTTCGGCGTCAAACTGCTGAATCTGCTGCAAAAACCAGGCGTGTAGACCAATGGTGTATTGCGGGTAGAGGGGGCTATCGGCGATCGCCTGCAGATTAAACACCAGTCCCACCAGTTCAGTTTTCTTGGGCCAGAGGGTTTTAGTGGTGAGATCAAGCGTGGTCGATTTGGCGCGAGGCATAGGTGTAAGTGTGATTAGCTGACTGGGGTTCAGCGTCGGCAAGCGACCCTGGATGCCGACGGATTTTCACAGTATAGTCTCAGTCCCCCAGTGGGGATATGGGGAATGACATATTTCTTCAGCATTCAGTTAGTGTTTGACAAATACGGCGCAGCAGCGGTTTTTGCAGCAGTTTGAGGGTCGACGGTGTACTTCAGAGTCTTCAAACTGAAACCGCTTGTCTGTGAGCTAGAAAAAGTGGCGATCGCGGCTTTTCTGAACCAGACAATTCCCTTCATACGGAACAGTTCTGGCGGCAGGCGATCGCCAAGGAACTGCTGAAACTTCAGTCAAGGAACCAAAACGCGAGCTTTAGGAATCAGAATAGCCAGCAGAAACATGGCCAGTTGCACAGTAACAATGCTAGGGCCAGAGGGGAGGTCAAACAGGGCGGACACGATCATGCCGATGACGGCGCTGACGGCACCTAGGCCAGCAGAGAGGAGGATGTAGTGAGAAAATTTGCGGCTGAGCAGGCGGGCGGCGCAGGCGGGAATCACTACAAAGGCGCTGATCAGTAAAACGCCGATCGCCTTAATGGAAATGCTGACTACCAAGGCCAGCAGCACAATAAAGGCGGTGCGCTGGGCTGAGACGTTTACACCACGGGCGATCGCCATCGGTTCGTTCAGAGTGAGGAGAATTTGCGATCGCAGCGTTAGGCCAATGAACGCCGCGCATACTGCCAGCAGCAGGGCGCTGAAGATTAGATCAGCGGTCTGCACAGCCAAGATATCGCCAAATAATAGATCGGTGATGCCTCCCTGATACTCGTCCCGAAAACTGAGCAGAATAATGCCTAGGGCCAGGGATGACGAACAAACGATTTGCAGTAAGGCATCACTCCAAAGGTGAGTGTGTTCTAGAAAGTAAGCCACCCCCAGGGCAAACAGCACCGCAAAGGGCAACAGCGACCAGGACGGACTGAAGTCCAACAATACCCCAATGCCGATGCCTAGCAGCGCCGACTCTCCTAGGGCCTCGCTAAAGAAAGAAAGCTGCCGCAGGATGGTAAAGCTGCCCAGCAAACCGCCCATGAGTCCGCTCAAAACGCCGCCCATCAACGCCCGTTGCATGAAGGACAGTTGGAAGAGTTCGATAAGGCTGGTGAGTTCGGGGGGCATGGGGGGAGTGGGGGAGTGGGGAGTGGGGAATGGGGGATGAGGGAATGGGAAGAATGGGAAAGGAGAATTGGATTTTGGGGTGTGTGGGATGGCGGCGGGGAAAATTCAGTCTTATCGGGATTTGGAAGTTTGGCAGAAAGGGATGTCATTGGCAGAAGTCTGCTATCGCATCACGAAGACATTTCCGAAACAAGAAGTTTATGGCATGGTTTCACAAATTCGGAGAGCAGCGGTTTCAATTCCAGCCAATATCGCGGAAGGCTATGGACGAGAATATCGAAACGAATACATTAGATTTCTGCGGATTGCTCAAGGTTCTCTCAAAGAACTAGAGACTCATCTTCTGCTTGCCGTGCGGGTTGAATTAATCACAACAAAAACAGCTCAACCAATCCTCGCTCAATGCGAATCTACCGGTAAATTGCTGCGTGCCCTCCTCCGCGCTCTCCATAAAAATCAATAACCCCACCCCCCTACTCCCCACTCCCCCATTCCCCACTCCCCACTCCCCTATTCCCCACTCCCTCATTCCCCACTCCCCCTTGACCTAACAGGTGTGATGATAACGAACGAAATCCGAACCATAGGCGAGTGATAGCTGCTCCGGGGCGAGGGCATGATCGGGAGGTCCCTGGCACAGCAGTCGCCGGTTCATACAGAGAACGCGATCGCAGTTACGACGCACCATATCCAGGTCATGAGAAATCTGCAAAATGGCCCAGCCTTGTTCCTGCTTCAGCTGATAGAGCAACTGATAAAAATCAGATTCACCGCGCACATCCAAACCTGCCGGAGCTTCATCCAAAATCAGTAGGGAGCGGGGACGCACCAGACAATAGGCCAGCAGCACCCGTTTGGTTTCCCCGCCTGACAGGCTACTGACTAGCTGATTGCGCAGGTGCCAGACCTCTACTTGGGTCAATGCGGCTCGCACGGCATGACGCCGTTCCCGACCGCCAACCCACGGCAGTTGGGGCCCTACCCGGTCCCAGCCCAATCCCACCAGTTCCAACACAGTGACCGGGATACGGCGATCGAACAAAAAGTTCTGCGGCAGGTAAGCAATCTGCTGTCGCACCACAGCCGGGAGATGTCCCTTGGCAGACAATGGCTGACCCAATACCGAAACCTGCCCCGCCTGGTGTGGCACAATGCCCAGCACCGCCTGAATCAGGGTACTTTTTCCGGCTCCGTTAGGGCCAATGATTGCTGTGTCGGTCCCGGCAGGTACCGTAAAGGACATCTCCTGCACCGCCGGGTGAGTCCCGCGATACACCGTTAACCCCTGCACTACTAAAACCGGATCGTTCAAGCGCTCACTCCCGACTACACCCAGAAAATCACCAATCAGAACCGCAGACCCACCCGCTGGGGCACGACGGCCACAGGTTGGGGCACCCAGCGCGGCAGCCATGCCTGCTCGGAGGACGCAAAGGAAGCCGCAAGATTATCGGCGTTCTGACGCATGGTAGTGAGGTAGTAGTCAGGCTGAATCGCCTCGACAGGTCCGGTTTCAAGGGGATCAAACACGCTGACCTCAATGTCGAGGTCATTGGCGATCGCATCAAAAGATTCCTGCCCGGCCTGGGGTTCGGTTAGGATCGTCTTCAGCCCTTCTGCCTGCACCGTTTCCATCACTTGCTTCACATCTTCAGGCGAGGGACTTTCTTCAGGAATGCCTACCAGCGTTTCGGACTGCAGTTCATAGCTGTCGGCAAAATAAGCGGCAAAGTCGTGGAACACTACAAAGGTTTGTCCCGCAAAGGGAGCGAGCGTTTCGGTGATTTCGGTATCTAGAGTCTCTAGCTCGGTGATGAAGGCTTCAGCGTTAGCGGTATATTCGGCTTCACCGTCTGGATCAGCGGCAATCAGCCCGTCTCGAATGTTTTCCACCTGTTCGATCGCCCGCTTGGGATCTAACCAAACATGAGGATCGAATTCACCATGAGCGTGACCGTGAGCTTCGCCTTCGCCGTGGGCTTCTTCCTCAGCATGGCTATGCTCTTCGCCTTCGCCGTGACCATGACCATGCTCTTCCCCTTCGCTGTGACCATGACTATGACCCTGTTCTGCGTCGGTGGTAAGCGTAGCAATGCCTTCGCTGGAGTCAATAATGGCCAGGTCTGCGTTTTCGGCATTTGCGATCAAGTCATCTAGAAAAAACTCGATTTCCAGACCATTTTTCACCAACACATCGGCAGCGGCGAGCGCCTGAGCGTCACCAGGTTTGGCCTGATACTCGTGGGGGCCGACGTTTGTGGGCAGCAGTTGCACGACCTCAGCGCGATCGCCCGCTACGGCTGTGGTGAACTGCGTGATGGGCAGAATGGTCGTCACCACCTGCAACGGATCTTCTGGAGCAGCGCTCACTTCCGCATCAGTCGCCTCTGAGGACTCTGCTTCGCCAGTGGGAGCGCTAGTGGCGCAACTGCCCAGGCCAAGGGCGATCGCCACCGAGGATGCCAGCAGTAGAGCGGTTCGAGAAGGAAAGAGTTGGGGCATGGAGCACTCTCCTAAAAGGCTTGAAAGAACTGATCTAGCTTTTTGATAATGATTATCGTTCTAATCAATTTTAATATGCTAGAGGTTCCCCCCCTGTCTGTCAATTACCAAGCCGATGGGTGCAGGGTTTATTGGGGCAACGCTTCAGAAGCAGAGGGCCGTGTATTGTGAGTCGTTACGCTGGAAGATGGAGAAACGGTTCACAACGCCTTCTTTGATCGCAATTTTTACCAACGCCAACTTAGGGGAGATGCACCTCAATGAAGCTGACCTATTTCCCAGATACCGATACCCTCTACATGGACATTGCCCCCGCCGCCATCGGTGGATTGAAACATACGGGTATCTCCGTTTTCGGTTTGAGGAAAACGGGGAATTCTCCAGCGTTTCCCAAATGAGGCGCAACGAAGAAGCTAGATCATAAAAATGATCCCAGATGTCTCGTTTTAACCACCGTTAAGCGGGATGTTCAGGGGAATTGAAGAGGTGCAAACTCTTCTTTTCCCCGCCTAGAACCATTCCCCGTGAAGACGATTGGATAGGAAGCGATCAACCCCGTACAACCGTATTTGTTATTTGTTGACGAGGGGGCGATCGCGGCCTCAAATTCCTTCATCGACTACCCTTGCCAGACTTACCTAAAATGAGGCAATGGAGCTAACAACTTCGCGTAATGGGATTCCCATTCGCCTATCAGACGAGCGGTGGAGCCATATCATTCGGAGACATCCTGAGATGGATGGCTGTTGGGATATGGTGATTGAAACACTTGCTATGCCTGATTTAATTCAAGCGGGCGATTCTGGTGAATTGCTGGCTGTTCGTCTTTACGACAAAACGACCTTGGGGCGCAAATACGTGGTGGTTGCCTACCGCGAGACTAGTGCAACGGATGGTTTTATTTTGACGGCGTATCTCACCCGCCGCCCATCTCAACAAAGAGAGGTTTTATGGACACGCTAAAGATTTTGCAGACATCTGATCACGCGAACTGGGACTATGACGATGAAGCCGATGTCTTATATCTATCGGTAGGAGAACCGCGCCCTGCGGTTGGGGTGGATATTGGGGATGGGGTGGTATTACGCTACGACGAAGCAACCCAAGAGGTGGTGGGGCTGACGGTGATTGGTCTGCGGGCTAAGCTGGCGAAAGCCGCATAGCTGAGCCTGTGGGAGAAATGCCCTCGAAGGTGAAGCTATACCCAATCGGGATATCGTCTCTCCAATACATAATCGCTCCGTACAGCTGTATTGGTTGATTTGTTGATGAAGGGGCGATTGCGGCAGGAGATATCCGCACAACCCGATTACCATTGTGATTGACGACGGCTCATGTTTTCGGTGCTAGCCATGATGCAAATTCAACTGAGCTTACCCGAAAGTGTCTTCTCTGCCTTGGGTTGCCAATTCCTCACCAATATTCCTGCTTGATTAGGAACGCTGGGTTTCCTGAATTCAACCTAGCTTATGGTGATGAACGACCGCTCAGATTCTTAAGTCTACTCCCAAAATTCAAACCTATTAGACGATGCCTGTATCACTATCTATACATAAATTTGAAAAAATAAAAAAGAAGGCAAAAAAACTGCTTGTAAAGGCCTCGATTATAGCCATTTCAACGAGCACCTTAACCGTCAGCTACTTTACTATTGAGTGGCTATATCAAATGAATTGGACGGGATTTGGAGAAGATGTATCAAAACCGACTGTACTACTTGAAAGAGATCCCAGCGGGGAAATCACTGATATATCCGTAGAAATTCCAATAGAGGAGAAAAGTTTTTGGGACTGGCTAAGTCTAATTGTAGTGCCTGCAGCCTTATTAATTATTGGCTACGGCCTTCAGCAACAGCAGCAAAAGAGAGCAGCAGAAGGAATGAAGGAAGATGCTTTGCAGGGCTATTTCGATAGTGTGTCGTCGCTCTTGATAGGCGAAAATTTACTTGCTCTTGCTGCAAAGATATATTCCAACTCAAATGAAGATGAGGCAGCTCCAGAGCAGCAAGAACTGTTTTATGCTGCCATAGATGTTATTAGAGCCAGGACTTTATCTGTCCTAAGGAAATTCAAGGATGACCCAGAACTGAAGAAAAATATTTTTCTTTTTCTCATCGATTCTGAGCTTATTAATAAGCTCAGAATCGATCTCAACGGTGCTGATTTAAGTGGAGTGGAGCTATGGAAAGTATCTCTTAAAGATGCCAATTTGAGGGATGCTAGCTTTGTAGGAGCAACGATATACAATTGTGATTTTACTTGTGCTGATCTGGTTGGTGCAGATTTTAGCGGTGCAGATATTGGATTTGTGGATTTTTCTGGGGCCAAACTAGGCGGAGCCGACTTCAGCGATGTCAAGATATCATTTACCAGCTTCGAAAATGCTGATTTTATAAGAGATGAAATATTGATAGCTGGCCCTAGAATCGGCGTAGAAGTAAATTTCATAAATGCAAATCTTAGATGGGCAAGCTTCAATAGCTTGGATCTTTCTGGTGTTGACTTTAGTGGGGCAAATTTAGAGAGTAGCGATTTTCAAAATGCCAGACTGACGCGAGCCATTTTTCATAATGCTAATTTGAGAGGGACGAATCTAAGTCATGCAGATTTGTTTGGCGTAGATTTTTTTCGCTGCAATTTGCGGAAGGCTAATCTTAATGGTGCGAATATTAGACAAGCCTCATTTACACTTGCCAATTTGAGCGAAGCTAAATTGAGTGATGTTGAGCTTGAGAAAACGCCTTTTACAAAAAGGCAATTAAAGCAAGCTAGATTGAGTAATTCTATCTCTTCTGAAAGTGAGTGCGATCGCTCTTCGCTGTAGATTAAATTGACGCCAAGGAAACCCAACACATATCATTCATACCCCTTTGCCAACTCAATCCCCACATTCGTCCCCCAATCCTCCGCATACCACCCCTGCGAAACATAACGCCGAAACCTCGAATACAGCCATCCTGCGGTGACTTAGCCAACTGATGACCGACCGGATTGGTGTGGGTGGTGTCAAAATAGTGCTGAAAATCAGCTTTATCCTGAACCTGATGCTCCCAAAACCGCCGCTGCCAAACCGCCTGCTCTTGGCTTTTTGAGCCGCGATAAAGACTGTTGCCGCCTGTGCGATTGCTATTCAGGACTAGTGCGAAACGGTGGGAGTAGAGAGCGATGGGGAGCGGGCGATTTTTCTTCTGCTACGCAAGAGCTAGGAGCGATTGGCTCGTTAGAGTAATCCGCATAAACTTTACGCCGCCAACAGCGGAACCCCCAGCGCTTGCAAATCAACCGTTTCTACATTTTTAGAATAGTTGTCCAACGTAATGGCAGCCACCTTGCCATCACCGTCACAGTCCAAAATCAAATCGTCCGTAATCGCATCTGTCGCCACAACCAGTTTTGTCGTGAGTTCGATCGCTAAGGTATCCGTATCAGGAAAATATTGAATCTTCATTGGGGTTCTTCACCTCGTCGCTGACGTTTATAAAAGTTGCGATCAAAGAAAGCATTGTGAACAGTTTCCCTATCCTCTCGGCATTAAGCCTGCGAGTGCCACAATAGACGTGAGCGATCAACAAGACCCATCATGACCCGCGAAGAACTCCTATCTCGCATTTCGATTAACACCAACATTTGCTTTGGCAAGCCCTGCATCCGGGGACATCGGATTTGGGTATCGCTGATTTTAGACTTTCTCGCTAGCGGCAGTAGCATCGCCGAAATCTTAGCCGACTATCCCGAACTCGAAGAAGCCGATATTTACGCCTGTCTAGCCTATGGTGCAGAAATGAGCCGCGAGCGCTACCTTGACATTCCGCTAGAGGCCAGCGCGTGAGGCTCAAGCTGGATGAAAACATTGGCCAACGAGGAGTGACTCTGCTCAAACAGGCCGGACACGACGTAGCAACCGTCGTCGAACAAGGGTTAGCGTCTACCCCTGACGACAACTTGATCGAAGTTTGTCGGCAAGAGCAGCGTTGTCTGGTATCGCTCGACCTCGATTTTAGTAATCCTCTGCGGTTCAAGCCTTCCGATTACTGCGGCATTGCCATTCTCCGGTTGCCCCCGCGTCCAGAGCCCCAGGATTTACTGGACACCTTGAAAACGTTAATCGGAGGCCTGGAACGCGAGGAAATTACGGGTAAACTTTGGACAATCCAGAAAGGCAGGATTCGCATTTATCAAGAAGAGTAGCGCGATCGCCCTCTAAACAGGCGAGCAGGAAAACGATGGGAGTGTAGAGCGATCGCAATATTTTGTCGAATGATGCGCTGGGAACGCCTACCAATGCGAATTGCCCGCATCGCGATTTTCTTCAGCCATCAGCGCAATCCGGCGGTGGGGCCAAGCTTCCAATAGCGGCATGTCCGTCTCTAGCTGAAAGCCCAACTCAAAATAGACGGGTACGCCAGCCGCTAAACGTTGTAAAAGCGCTGTTTCAGGCTCACTATGGAAGATTTCAACTTGGGGAAAGCGGGCCCTCACATGGGTAGCATCAATGGGCACCGCGCCGACTCCCGGCGTAACGTAAACCGCCGAGGGTGGCATCTGAGCGAGTTCCTGCAGAATCCAGGTTGTTTTGCCTGCACCGCAGGGACCCGCAACAACGGTGATCATAGGCTTGCAAACTGGTAACGATAATCATTATCATATTACCTGCATCGGATTCGATCAACCCAAGTAGACGTTATGGCTCAGTTGCAGACCGATATTGCCGTTATTGGGGCCGGCCCGCAGGCCCTCACCCTGGTCACTCACGTATTGCAAAAGAAGGCGAAGCTGCGCGATCGCATCCAGGTCTTTGACCCTAGCGGCACCTGGATGACCCAGTGGCAGCAGCAGTTTGCCGCCCAAGAAATTGCCGAGTTGCGATCGCCCGCCGTCCATCATCCCGACCCCAATGCCCACGCTCTGCGAACCTTTGCTGAAGGGCGCTACCACGAACTGCATCCGCCCTACGACCGTCCTGGCACGCGCCTATTTCAAGCGTTTTGCGACACGGTGGTGCAGCGCTGGCAGTTGCAAAATCAGGTGGTGCCAGCAGCGGTCACGCGACTAGGACCTTTGCAGCAAAGACCTTCCCGATTTCGGTTGACTTTATCCACTGGGGACACCGTGCTGGCTCGGCGGGTCGTGCTAGCCACCGGAGGCGGGCAGCCCTATCTCCCCGATTGGGTTGAGCAAATCAGTGCCACCTATCCACCAGAACGGTTGGGCCATGCCCATCAAATCCGATTGCCTGAACTCAGTTCACTCGCGGGTGAAACCGTGCTCATTGTGGGCAGTGGCTTGACCAGCGGCCACCTGGCTGTGGGGGCTATGAAGCGCGGCGCGAAAGTAGTGATGATGGCGCGGCGCACCTTCCAAGAAAAGCTATTCGATGCTGAACCGGGGTGGCTGGGACCCAAGTATCTGAAAGGATTCCACGAGGAAGCAGATATGCAAGCCCGCTGGCAGATGGTACAGCAAGCCCGCAATGGTGGCTCGCTCACACCTGCGATGATGATGCGCCTGCGACAACTCCAGCACCAGGGGCACATCACTTTTTATGAGCACTGTCAGGTGGCAGATGCCCAGTGGCAAGGGGACGCCTGGAACGTGTGCTGCGACAATCACTCAGTCCATGACTGCATTGCTCATCAACCCATCCATCGCATCTGGCTCGCTACGGGAACGACCCTGGATATGCGATCCCATCCCCTACTGACGGACGTGTTAGCGCAATTCCCCATCGAAACCGTCAACGGCTTGCCCGTGCTGGATGAACACCTACGCTGGCCAGGGTGTGAACTATTTTTGATGGGACCTTGGGCCGCTCTGCACGTAGGTCCCGTCGCGCGGAATTTGTTCGGCGGCAAGCTAGCCTGCGATCGCATTGTACCTGCTCTCACCAAAGCTACCTTGTCGTTTGCTTAGAGCGCGATCGACGTTGAGCACGCAGGCCATACGCCATAATAAGCCCATGCAACTTGAAGATTCTCAAATATCGTAACGACGGCAAGCTGGCTTACTGTTCTTTGCGCGATCGGCGGGTATCCGAGATTCTCAGTTACTCGCTGAAGCGAGTTGTGGATCAGCGATTTTAGGGGTTGGGAAGGTCTGTAGCCTACGTTCCGCAGGTTGCTTTTTATTTTCAGGAGTGCATTAGATTTAAGGTCGCTGGAGTCATTGAAATCCCGTTGGTCATGCTTCAAAATCCGAGGCTGGTCTAAATTGCGAAATATTAAGGCCGTGGTTCAATAAAAAATATGACCTGAACCTAGAATGCTTGCTCAATAAGGTTTTCAAGAGTTGATGGCTGATATGCACATCAGAAATATACTGTCAACCTGCGGAATGTCGGCTGTAGCGTTGCCCATCTACCCATCACCCGCAGCTGACAACCTCTGCATCACAGCTAACCAGTTTTCGACAGTCGGTGTACGGGGCTTTATTGTGCAGCGATCGCCATGACGCTTCCTTGTTTATTCAAAGACTAGGAAAGATAGCCAAAAGCCATTGGTGAACTACGATAAAGCCAGCAGCGATAAATTGGCATCTTCATAAAATAATTTGATTGTGCTAAACTCCCGACGCAGCAAATTTTCAACTTGTACTGTTGAACAGTTGCCAAGTCAAAGCCAAATAACTTTTGGTGGATTTCCAAACACTAAACTTAGATCGTGCATAGCAGCATCTTTCGAGACAATCATCAAATCATTGTCCTTTGCGTAATCCCAAACAATGGGGTCAATTGTTGCTTTCATGCCCACATCTCGAACATGAAGTGAGTTTGGAAAAAGAGCGCTCATCCGGTTCGGTAATTTGGGCGATAAGTTTTCATCAAACAGCAATTTCATGCAGATAGCGGAGCCGTTATAAACCGACGCTCCCGATCAGCCGCATAAGCAATACAGGCTTTTAAGTCTTCTCGTGTTAGATCGGGAAAATCGTCGAGGATTTCGGCTTCGGTCATCTCGGAAGCGAGGTACTCAAGCACTTCATAAACCGTAATTCGCAAACCACGCACACAAGGCTTACCACCGCGTTTATTGGGTTCGATTGTGATGTAGTCTCTGTAGTTCATATTTGGGATTGACCGTGTTCTTGATATTTACGCAATTTTAATACTGATCATCTAGCTCAACTACCATTGAATCTGCAAACACTTCGAGAACATTGGCAAAATCAATTTCATGCTTAAGAATATTTTCGAGAATTTTTGTCTCATCCCACTCGAACTGCATGCAAGACTACACAACCAGTTGAACTTTCTCTATTATCCTGCATATAGCGTTTCTGAAGCCAGTAAAGTGCGGAAAATGACCTGAGTCCTTCACTCTTAAGGCAGCGAGGATCGCTCACGGCTAAAAATTCTCTATGCCCTCAGCAATGACCAGGAACTTTGCGTTTGCGATATCGTTACCCTGCTAAACGTCAAAGTCGCGATCGCCTCCCACCACCTACGCAAACTGTGGGACTTGCAGATTCTCAAATATCGCAACGACGGCAAGCTGGCTTACTATTCTTTGCGCGATTGGCGGGTAGTGGTCCGAAAGGTGAGGGTGCTATCCTGCGGCGTGACTGAAACGGTGTAGCTAAAGTCGTAGTTGTTGAGGCCACGGGTGGGGCTATAGCTGAAGTCGAGGCGATCGCCCAAACCGAGCAAATTGGTATAGCTAACAAAAGGCGCTATCTGAGCTGAGCCGGAACTGGGAGAGGACGTCAATCGGAAGGGGTTGGGCTTGAACCGACAGTGATGGATGTCCTAGGAAACAGTAGCTGAAGCTGGAAAAGGCTAAGTAATGTAGTAGATGCTTCATAGGGATATGAGCAACAGCGGTAAGAGAGTGAATTAGAGGAAAAAGCTGCCAGTATCTCTAGCAGCTACAGGACGCTGTATTTTTTGCAGAATAGGGGCTTGAGTGAGGTTTATCTACGCTTGAAAGATAGAGTTTGCATATGGTTTGTCAAAAGATGGCTCAAGCCTCTGCGTGACTACACCATCAAGAAATCGTTGTGGGAGAGCGCTGTGGAAGGCGAGAAGCTGGCAAACTGAACGGCGGCTTGACTGCCCGAACCATCGGCGTCAAAAGAGAGGGCGCCTGTACCCTGGTCATAAATAAATCGCTCATTGGCCCCTGTAGCAGATGAGCCAAGGACAAACTGGCTGCTATCAAGCAGACCCGCCATCAGGTCACTACCAAAACCGCTGGCGCTAATCAGCAGCTTGTCGCTCTGGTCTTGGGTGAAGTCAACAATGTTGTCAATTCCTTCACCGAGGCTACCGAAAAAGAACTTGTCTGCGCCTAAACCACCCTCTAGCGAGTCATTGCCTACACCACCTAGCAGGGTGTCATTACCGTCGCCAGCTAGAAGGTAGTCACTGCCAGCACCGCCTAAAAGGTAATCGTCGCCAGTCCCTCCCGAAAGTCCATCATTACCTTCGTAACCATAGAGAGAATCGTTGCCTTCATGACCATAAAGGGTGTTGTCGAAATCATTGCCATTGACGACGTTATCTAAGCTATTGCCTTGACCCGTCACAGCAGTACTTGTTTCTTCTAACGTTAAATTTTCGACATTAGCCCCTAGGACGTAATCAATATAGGAATACACTTGGTCGAGGCCTTGACCACTGTTCTCAACAACGAAGTCACCTGCACTATCAACGACATAATCATCATTGCCTACTCCGCCTAACATGAAGTCGTCACCCAGTCCGCCATTGATATAATCATCACCGCCATCCCCATACAAGAAGTCGTCTCCACCGCCACCGAATAGATAGTTGTTGAGACTGGTACCGTTGATGGTGTTGTTGAGGCCGTTACCAAAGCCATCTACGGCATTACCTTGCAAAGTTAAATTTTCAACATTGGCGTCTAAGGTGTGATTGACGGAGGCGTAAACCTGGTCAAGGCCCTGATCAATGGCTTCAGTGATGCGATCGCCAACGCTATCAACATAGTAAATATCGCTGCCCTCGCCGCCAAACATGAGGTCGTTACCGCTGCCGCCGCTGAGGGTGTCGTTGCCGCCATTGCCAAAAACAAAGTCGTCGCCGTCACCTGCATCTATATAGTTGCTGGCATCATTGCCGCTGATAACATTATTGAGGCTGTTACCTTGACCGCTAAGGGCAGTTCCTTGCAAAATCAGGTCTTCAACGTTGGCGCTGAGGATGTGGCTAGTGGACGCTAAGACCTGATCAAGACCCTCACCTAAGGCTTCGATAACGCGATCGCCCATGCTATCGACATGATAAGTATCATTGCCTGTGCCGCCCAGCAAAAAGTCGTTGCCGAAGCCACCATCTAAGCTGTCATTGCCACCGTTGCCATAGAGCGTGTCGCTGCCTTCAAGTCCATAGAGGGCATCATCGCCGTCATTGCCGACTAGGACATTCTCAGTACTGTTTCCTATGAGGGTGTCATTACCGCTGCCGCCTACCGCGTTTTCGATAAGCGATCGCGTGTCACCTTGAAACTGAAGGGCATTGAAGATATGGCCTCGCGCATAATTGCCATCGCCCAGGTATGCCAGCTGAGCCACGCCGTTAGCATCAAGGTCGCTCCAGCTACCGGGCGTGAGATTAACGTTGAGGTTGGTGGTGTAGTTAGAAAAGTCGTAGGTGTCATTACCACTGCCATCCCAAATGGTGCGGAAGATGCGATTATCTCCAGATTGGCCTTGACCTACACCATTGATGAACATCTCGCCAGTGTTGGTTGAAAACTGATAGACGGTGTCTGTAGCGTTATGAGCAAAGTTGGCCCCGTACATGTGCTGAATAGCGGCGATGTCATACATCATGAGGGACTGAGCATGGCCAAACTCCTCATTGTGATAACCAGGATTGGTATCTCCAACGTAGGATTTATAAGTCATGATCGAGAATTCCATAGAGTCTCGATCAAAATTCATTGGAACACCAGTGATGCCGGGTTCATGACCGTGATTGAGTCCCAAAGCATGACCAATTTCATGACCTACCGTCCGATAAGCACGATTGCCAGATACTGGATTGCTTTCAGTCGTAGAATCGAACCAAACATCACCTGCTGCAAAACCATTATGAGGAATATAAGCATATGCATACGCTCCATCTATTCCAGGATGTTCTGAGTTTCCTAATCGAATAGTTGCATCGTAGTCATTTGCGTATGTTAAATCGGTAAAGCTGAGATTGGAAACATTCTGATACATGTTCATCCAGTCATATACGGCTGACTGTTGAACACTATTTAAGGGAGTGAACGTGCTGCCATGAGTAAAGCTATTTGCATAACCGAGTTCATCTTCATAGTCGTTCCAAAAGTTATCGGTGAAGCTGAAGCTGAGGTTGGGCGAAGCCCAGCGATTTTGGGTGAGTAAAGCATCAATATTGTTGTTTCCAGCAGCAGTGTTAGCAACAACGGGATCTTTTTGTCCGTAAACCATGAGTTCAAGCTCCAGAATGTTGATGATCTAGGGGGCTTTTGAAGAGAAGGAATCTGCTATTTGCGCTCTTTCTCAGCCGCATTTCATGTCATTAAGATAGGGAACTTGAGCGATCGAATCATTTACTAAATCTGTCAAAGCAAATGGCATTTTCGGTGGGGTGTTTTGGCGATTGGGGCAGGTGAGGTGGCGCTGAGCGGTAGGTGGGGTTGCAGAAAGATGCAAACCGGTCTCGGCTACGCTATTTCTTAGCCTGAACTGTCTCACCCTGGTTGACACATTCCGGCGGACTCACTTCGTCTCAACCAAAAACAGAACTCGCTCAGGGTTAGGGACTAGGACCAAGAGCGATCGCCGCTCTCGATCAGCAACCGCTCTTTGCCGAGGAGGATATGTTGCCGCTAATAGCTGGAATATCTAGCTTTGAAGGTTAATGATTGAAACCATTACTGGCAGCCCATCCGGACTTAGCAAAATGCTCAAGTTAGAAGAGGGTTATCTACGCCACAGTCTGAACCTTAGACCGCCGATAGAATAACCTAATTATTATTTTTTAAGAAAAGTTAAGGACAGTATCGGCGCTATGACTTTCTCGATTGTGGCTTGGGATGCAGTGACGGGAATGACTGGCGTGGCCGTTGCTACCAAGCATCTGGCCGTGGGCGCATTAGTGCCCCATGCTAAAGCTGGGGTCGGGGCGATCGCCACCCAGGCCCAAACCAATCCGCTTTTAGGCATTCGGGGTCTGCAGTTCTTAGAGCGAGGGCGTCACGGGGCAGAGTCAGTCTTGCAGCGCCTCTTGCTAGAAGATGCCGACCACGAGCAGCGGCAGGTTCACCTAGTAGATCGATGCGGACAGACGGCGGCCTGGACAGGGCGGGAGTGTGTAGGCTGGGCCGGACACTTCACTTTTCCTCACTTTTCCGTCGCTGGGAATATGCTGGTGGGCGAGGCGGTACTGCTGGCAATGGCGACGGCTTACGAGCAAGCCGAAACGGCTCCCTTCTGTGACAGACTACTGCTGGCCCTAGAAGCTGGAGATACAGCAGGCGGCGATAAGCGAGGGCGACAGTCAGCAGCTCTGTACGTCATGGATACGGAGGTCTATCCCCATCTGGATCTGCGGGTTGATCACCACGCACAGCCGATTGTGACGCTGCGATCGCTCTACGAAGAATCTAGCAAAGATTACTACCAGTCCTTCCGTCAGTCGATGCCGTCAGAGCAGCACAAGGTTCTAGCGCTAGAATCAGCTTGGCTAGAGGAAGCGGTTTAGAGATACTGAACGGTGAGTTTTTTCAGCAAGCACCTGTCTAACGTCTTGAGGTTGCTACCTCAGATATGATAGGAGGAGGCTCGATCAGCCGCATATCGGCCCTATCAGCGTAGTGAGGCCGCTTTGCTTTGCCCAACAGATGTTTTCACTTGCTGCTCAATCGTTTGATTGTGATCATCTTGGGAATAGGGCTGCTAGCTTTTGGCGGCGCAGTCGGCTGTGATTCCCGGCAGCCTACAGCCGATTCGGTTTCTGCTCCTGCAGTCAGCCTCACCCTCTCAGCCGCGGCCAGTCTGCAGGAGGCGCTAGAAGCGATCGCGCCCCGCTTTGAGCAAGCCCATCCCAATGTTGATTTGAATTTTAATTTTGGCGCTTCTGGCGCTTTGCAACGGCAAATTGAACAGGGTGCGCCTGTAGATCTATTTTTTGCCGCCGCCGCTCAGCCAGTGGAAATCTTAGCGGCTAAAGGTCTGATTCTGCCTGACTCTCGCCGGAACCTTGTCAGCAATCGTCTAGTTCTAATTGCGCCCCAAACAACCGCGCTGGCAATTACCGATCTGAGGCAGCTCAGCGCAGCCCGCTTTAGCCGCCTTGCCGTGGGTGAGTTTCGCAGCGTCCCCGCCGGACAGTATGCCCAACAGGCATTAGCAGCGCTGAACTTGCTTGCCCCGCTACAGGAAAAGCTGGTTTTTGGCAGCAATGTCCGCAGCGTACTCACCGCTGTTGCTAGCGGCAATGCGGAGCTGGGTTTAGTCTATGCTACGGATGCGGCGCTCAGCGATCGCGTTCAAGTCCTGCTCACTGTACCTGCCAATTTGCATACCCCCATTGTTTACCCCATTGCTATCGTCAGCCGCTGTCCCCACCCTGCCGCTGCCGCCCAGCTAATCGAATTTTTGCAGCAGGACGCCGCTCAGGCCGTCTTTGCCGAGTTTGGGTTTGGCGCGTGACCCTCTCTCCCCTGTGGATTTCTCTGCGCATCGCCGCGATCGCTACTTTAATTACTAGCGTACTCGGCATTGCAGCGGCTCAGCTGATGCATCGCTACCAAGGGCGCTGGCGATCGCTGCTAGAAGCCTTTTTGCTATCGCCTCTGGTGCTACCGCCCACAGTACTGGGCTTTTTGCTGCTGTGGCTGCTGGGTAAAAATGGCCCCCTAGGTCAACTGCTCGACCGCTTTGGCCTTACCCTCGTCTTTACCGAAGCCGCTGCCGTTCTCACGGCTGTGATTGTGGCCCTGCCGCTGATGTATAGGACAGTCCTCAGCGCTTTAGAGCAAATTGACGTTCACCTACAGCAGGCTGCCAGAACCTTGGGCGCTTCCGAACTGCGAGTCTTCTGGCAACTGACTTTGCCCCTGGCTTTTCCCGGTATCCTGGCTGGAACGACGCTCGCCTTTACCCGCGCCCTCGGCGAATTCGGCGCGACCTTGATGCTCGCTGGCAATATTCCCGGTCAAACCCAAACTCTGCCAATGGCAATCTATTTTGCCGTCGAAGCCGGAGATTTTAGAGAAGCGGCACTGTGGACAGGGATTATTTTAGCGATCGCCCTGGGAGGACTGGTTGGAGTCAATGGGTGGCGGAGCTGGCAGGGGGGGAGGCGTGGAGTGAGGTGGAGTGGGGGTGATAGGGAGGATGGGGGAGATACGGGAGATAGGGAGGATAGGGGAGATGTAAGAGGTGGGGGAGTCAAGCAGGCGGCAGGGAATGGGGGTGTTCAGAAAACTGTGATCGAGCAGGCTAAAACCCCTGATTTCTCAAAACCAAGATTGAGACAAACATCTAATCACGTCCCAATTTCTCTACCCTCCGCTCCCTCTTCCTCCTCTCCCCTACCTTCCCTATCGCCCCCACCTCCCCCTTCCCCCACCCTCTCCGTTTTTCTCATCAAGCACTTCAGCGGCTTCACCCTCAAAGTCAATTTCTCCACCGAGCGTCAGCCGCTCGGTCTGTTGGGCGCTTCGGGGGCGGGTAAGAGCCTGATTCTGCGCTGTATTGCGGGGATAGAAACGCCGGATGTGGGGCGGATTGTGCTCAATGGTCGGGTGCTGTTTGACGCGGCGGCGGGGATTAATCTGCCAAGCTGCGATCGCCGGGTCGGGATAGTGTTTCAGAACTACGCCTTGTTTCCGCATCTGACAGTAGCGGAAAATATTGCCTTTGGTTTACCCAACAAGCTTTCTCAACGGCAGCAGCGACAGGTCATTGAACAGGAATTAGCAGCGGTGCATTTGCAGGCTTTGGGCGATCGCTTGCCAGCCCAGCTTTCCGGCGGGCAGCAGCAGCGGGTAGCTTTGGCGCGGGCCTTGGCGAGTCGGCCAGAGCTGTTGCTGTTAGATGAGCCTTTTTCTGCTTTGGACACTCACCTGCGCTACCGAGTAGAGCGAGATTTACGGCGGCGTTTAGCCCAGTTTTCAGGGGCGACTTTGTTAGTGACTCACAATATTGAAGAAGCCTATCGCCTCTGCGCCACTTTGCTGGTCTTAGATCAGGGTCAGGCTAGCCTTCACGCTGACAAATATACGGCCCTCAATTGCCCTCAAACCGTCAGCGCGGCGCGGCTGACAGGCTGCAAAAATATCTCCCGCGCTGTGCCCAACGACGCCCATACAGTTCACGCTCTCGACTGGGGCTGTACGCTACAGGTTGCTCAGCCTATTACTGCCCAGATGACCCATATTGGGATGCGGGCCCACCAGTTCAGCTTTTTAGACCTTACAGATTGTAACCAGAGCGCCATTGCCCCTCCCTCTCCCGCGATCGCTAAACCAGAACCAATCCCTAACACTTTCCTCACCTGGCTAGTCACCACCAGCGAAACGCCCCACCGCATGACCCTCTATCTCAAGTTCATCAGCCCGCCCACCCACGCTGATGACTACCATGTTCAGGCCGAGGTCTTTAAAGAGAAATGGGGCAGGCTAAAGCAACTGCCCTTGCCCTGGTCAGTGCAGCTAAATCCAGCGCGGCTAATGCTGCTCAATAGCCGTTTTAGGCTACCTCACTAACTCAGAGAGTTCTGACCTAGCAGCTTGTTTGGTCAGAGTTAGCGGCAGCCAGATTTTGAATTCAGCGCCGCTGCCCGGTGCACTGGCAACGGTAAATGAGCCCTGATGGCGCTCAACCACTATTTGATAGCTGATAGACAGGCCCAGTCCGGTACCTTTGCCCACTGGCTTAGTCGTAAAAAAGGGATTGCAGAGCCGATCCATCTGCGCCGCAGCAATGCCAGGGCCGTTGTCGGCAACGACAATTTCAATGCCGGGGCGATCGCTCTGCGTTTTAGGGCAGGTTGTAATGCTGATGGTGGGAGGGCCTTGCTGCTCTTCGGGTTTAAGCGTTTCTAAAGCATCAATGGCGTTGACAATCAGATTCATAAAGACCTGATTAAGCGCTGAAGGATAGCATTCAAGCGGCGGTAAAGTTGAAAAAATACGCTGAATTTCAATTTCAGGCCGACTGCCCTGAGCTTTGAGCCGATTTTTCAAAATCAGCAGCGTACTTTCTAGACCGTCGTGGAGATCAACGACGCGGGTGGGTGATTCATCATGGCGAGAAAAAATCTTGAGGCTCTGCACAATATTGAGAATGCGCTTGGTGCCGTCCTCCATAGAATCAAGAACTTTGGGGAAGTCCGCCTGTAGAAAGTCTAAGTCTATGGCTTCAACCTGGGCTAAGAGCGCCGGTGGCGGCTCGCCATAGACGCTTTGATAGGCTTTGATCAGCTTCAGCAAATCTAAAGCGTAGTCCTTAGCAAAGTTTACGTTGCCCGCAATGAAGGCAAGGGGATTGTTAATCTCATGGGCTACACCTGCAATAAGCTGGCCCAAACTAGACATCTTTTCTATTTGGATGAGCTGGCTCTGAGTTTGAGTCAGCTCTGTCAGTAGACGCTGTAGCTCAGTTGTCTGCTGACGCAGGGCGTCTTCTGCTGCTTGGCGCTGGGTAATGTCCCGCACGATAGCCACATAGCGATCGGCAATATCTGCCTGAGCGGTTGGCGTAGAGAGCTTAATTTCCAGGGTTTTGGCAGCCAAAGTAACTTT
Organism: Sphaerothrix gracilis Ecp01; assembly: GCF_030405905.1. Lineage (NCBI taxonomy): Bacteria > Bacillati > Cyanobacteriota > Cyanophyceae > Nodosilineales > Nodosilineaceae > Sphaerothrix > Sphaerothrix gracilis. The sequence goes on along the minus strand of NZ_JASATW010000009.1, from coordinate 46,985 downwards.
GAAGGGGCCGCTGTCAGGAACAGTCACTCCAGCTAAAAAAGCCGGATCGGGAAATAGCGCTGGCAAAGACTGATTGATTAGCGGTATTCCAGTTGCCTGCAATAGTTCCTGGCTAGCTAGGTTGGCCTGTTGAATCTGTCCCGCTGCATCTAACACCAAAATGCCATCCGCAGCTAAATTAAAAAACTGTTCAGCCTGCTCCCGCGCTTCGCCCAGAGCCGTAATCTGAGGCAGCGTTGTCCAGCCGGCGATCGCTACGCCTACAGCCGCCCCGATTAGCAACACAACCACCAGCAGGTTGACCTGGTTAGTCATTGGCAAGGTTGCCACACGCGCGTGAATCAGCCAGCTAGCCGCGATCGCCCCGCTCAGCAGCCCAATCAGCCCTGCTATCTGCACAATAGCCCAGTCTTGAGCCGCACCAATGATAGGCGACGGCTGGGATGAAGCCAGTTGTGGCCGCTGAGGAAAACGGCCAACAGCCTGAAATAGACCCCAAACGGCCCCTGGCAGCAGCAGACCCAGCAGCAGGTTTTGCCAGCCCCAGGCCCAACCGCCCCCCACAATCACCAGCGTCTCTAAAGCAGCAAAGCCCAGAGAGATCCAAGGCCAACGGACATAAGCCTGCTGTCGCTGCTGCCACAGCCCAACGTGAAAGAGAGCAAAAGATCCCAGCCAGCCTAAGCCGGTCACAAAAATGATCTGGGTAACATCGCCCCATAGGAGAAAAGCCAGGCTGAGGAGCAGCGTCAGCGTCAGGCTAACGCCTAAAATCCCCTGTCGGGAAATTTGGCTGAAAGCCGCAGGTAGCTGAGCGTCCACGCTGAGCTGATATAAGATGCGAGGCGTATTAGAAACCGCGGTGGCGCAGCTCAAAAGGCTGCCAGAGGCCAGCAAAAAGGTGACAATTAGCGGCGCGCTAGGCCCCCAAAAAGGGCTAGCTGCCACCAGTTGCTCATAGGGTACGTCAGTTCCAGTCATGGGCAGACTCGACCGCAGCAGAATCCAACTGCCGGCCAGGTAAACTAAAGGGATGAGGGCTGCCGCTAAAGGTAAGACCCTGAGCGTGTTTCGAGGAGAGCGGCTATCGGCGACAAAAGCAGAGCCGCTCTCACAGGCATAGACGGCATAGCTAGCAATGGTATACCACTTGGCCCAAAGTCCCAGATGAAAGTCGCCCCAGGTAATAGGTGAGAGGCTGTTGCCGCTAATCACAAACCAGCCTAAACCTTGCACACAGAACAGCAGCAGCAGCGAGACAGCCGGCACCACGAAGAACAGGTGTAGAATTCCCAGCGCCCGGGTACCGCTAAAAGCAACGGCAAAAGCGATCGCCGTAAAGCCAACTTTGAGCAGCAGGACGGGGCAGTCAATGCCAAAAGGGGCGAGATTGACTTGGACTAAATCCGTCAGCACGATGGCGCTCACAGGCAGCACCGCCACCCAGCTCAGATAGTATCCCAGTGCGCCGTAGGTTGCCAGCCAGGGAAGAGTAGGCAGCAGGCGGCTGAGATAGCTGGGCGTCCCACCCGATAGGTCAGGCCATTCTTCACCTAAACGCTGAACCTGCAAGTTGATCAAGATGCCGATAAGTGCACTGGGCAGCCAAATTCCCAAAGCCTGCCAGCCGAGTTCTAGCTGCATTGCAGGGGCTACCCCTAACCACAGCAGCAAACCCGTTAACCCAAATCCCCAAGTTTCTAAAGAGCTGAGGCTACGCGGTAAGCGCAGTGAAGAAGCTAAAGTTTTAGTCATTAATTTCTGACAATTTGAGCAGGCTGATGGATAATCAATGCACCCCTAGCAGGCTAAATCCATTAGTCCAACTGCCAAGTACTGACTGCTAGGTTGCCCAGTTTGCAGACAGCCTTGTAGACGTTCTAGCATCTTAGCTAGATTAAAGTCTTAAAGTAGAAAATATGACCACGAAATCGCCTGGATTGAGGCACAGTCCTCCCATGCCTTAAATTTGCTACTAGAGCATCAACAGATTTCGCCTAGGCTGGCAGAGAAATACCGTCAAATCGATTTAGCGCTATGAGCAGCAAGCTCAAGAGGAGAACCAGCCCCCAGGCAGACAGCCCCGCCCAGGAAATTAGGCTCAGGGCAAACAGGGCTAAGCCTAGCCGCGCGGCAATCACGGGCTTCGGTAAAGAGTGGGGGGCAGCCCACTGAACCGCAGTTACGCCAGTCAGAAATAGGGCGACTCCGCCACAGAAAACGCTGCGAGCCACGATTGGAAAGCTGTGTCCAGCGGCGGCTTCAATGGCAAACTGAATGCCGACTCCGGTCGCCACAATACCCATAAAGATTAGAAGGTGACTATAGCCGTAGATGTACGATCGCAGCAGTGCCCGCCTGCCACTGCGCAGCGCCCAGTTGATTGTCGATTCATCGGCCCGCTCAAAATACATCCACCACAGACTCACCGCAGCGAGAAAACCGGCTAGCCCAGCCAGGACGCTGGGCCATTGCCAGTCAGTCTGCGAGACGCCGGTAGCAACCGCAATGATGGCCTCTCCGAGAACGATGATGACGAATAGACCAAAACGCTCATCCATATGGGATTTTTGGGTTGGTACCGAGCGGATGGTTAGATAGGTGATGGGGCCGTTGCTAATTTCAATCAGCAGGGCGATCGCCCACAGCCAGAAACGTATGGGTTCCGGGACAGCAATGGACAGCAGCCACAGAAAAAACGCAATTGAGAAGCTGACTGTGTAGCGGGCCGTTAACTCACGTGAGGGCGGCACAAACCGCCAAGCCTGCACGTATAGAAAGATAATCACTAACCGCAAAGTGGCATAGATAGCCGCAAACTGGGCCGAGCCGCCGCTGAGGGCATTGGGCACCGTCAGCGCCATCACCACGATGCCAAACATGACGCCCAGCATCACCAGTCGGTAAGGCCCGCGATCGACATCAAACTGATCGGCGTAGTAGCTAAAGTCAATCCACAGCCACCAAACGGGCACGAATAGGGCGGCAAAGCTGGCAATTCCGGCCCAGCTAAGGTCGCTGTGCAGCAGATGGGCTAGCTCAGCGATCGCAAAAACAAAGACCAGATCAAAAAACAGCTCTAGCCAGGTGGCATGACGGGTGGGCTCGCGGTCTGCTTCTAGGTACAGCCGCAGCGGATGAGGGGGTTGAGACATGGATATTTTTTTAGGGGGCAACTTTACTGCTCAAGATATCGCACGGATTCAGGCAATTCTCATCTGCGATCGCCACAATAGAAAGGAGTTGGTTGCTTAATAGTCAACCAGCGCCCAGGCTTCCAGTTCTGGTACCCAGCCAACACTTTGAAACCCAAAGCTTAGAACTCGAAACCTGGAGCTGACATTAACCCCATTTCCTATGCCTGATTTCCTGCCTGCCCAGCCTTCCCGCCGTCGCCTGCTGAAACGATTGGGCCTCATGAGCGGCGCGGCCCTGCTGCCAGCAGCCCTGCGGTCTTGGGCAACACCTGCCTCGACCCTGCCCATTACACCGGCACTCCCGCTCAATGCCTTAGCCCAGGCCACGCCCCTAGCCGCCGCCGGACTGAACCCACACCGGGTCGTCCTGGTAAGTACCAGCGACCGGGTGCTAGGGGTACGCCGCGCCTTGGAGCTGTTGCAGCCGCCGAGCTTTCAGGATAAGCGCGTTTTCATCAAGCCCAACTACAACACCGCCGATCCGGCTCCGGCCTCGACCGATCCGGCTGTCCTCGAAACCCTAGTGCAGGAAATTCAGGGGGCCGGAGCTAGTCAGATTAGTGTGGGCGATCGCTCCGGCATGGCCGACACGCGCCGCACGCTGCAGCAGCGACAGGTGTTTGCTCTAGCCGATCGCTATGGCTTCACGCCGCTGGTGTTTGACGAACTGAGCCGCGATCGCTGGCAGTATTTTGCTAGCGAGGGCAGTCACTGGTCGCAGGGCTTTGCCATCGCCCAGCCCGTACTGGCAGCAGACGCCATTGTAAATGCCTGCTGCCTGAAGACCCATCGCTTTGGCGGTCACTTCACCCTGTCGCTGAAGAATACTATTGGCATGGTGGCCCGCCGCGTGCCGGGCGACGGACACGACTACATGCGAGAACTACACCGCTCAGCTAACCAGCGCCTGATGATTGCGGAAGTGAACCGCACCTATCGTCCGGCGGTGAATCTAATTGACGGCGTGGAGGCTTTTGTCAGCGGCGGCCCGGAGCAGGGACAGCGGGTTAACGCTGGGGTGATGCTGGCAAGTACGGATCGAATTGCGATCGACGCGGTGGGAATTGCGATTTTGCGGCTGTTGGGTACGACTCGCACCGTCAGCAGCGGCTCTATCTGGAGCCAAGCCCAGATTCGGCGGGCAGCCGATCTAGGCTTGGGGGCCATCGGCCCAGAGCAGATCGAGCTGGTCACAGGCGATAGTGCCAGTGCGCAGATGGGCGATCGCCTACGTCCGTTTCTGAGCTAATTCCGTTTCTGAGCTAATTCGGTCAAATTTCCGCTCTCTTTAACCCTAAAGTTAGCTAAAAGGTTTAGGCTAGCAGAAACCCTATAGGGCAAACTGATGACTGTCGCAACCGGATTAAAAATTGGAGCAGTGTCAAAGCAAACGGGGGTGGCCGTGGGGGCGCTGCGCTACTACGAAAGCCTGGGCTTAATCCAGTCCTGGCGCGGCGAAAACAGCTACCGCTACTACGAACCAGAAACCGTACAGCAGGTGCAGTTTATTAAGAAGGCGCAGGCCCTAGGGTTCTCGCTGGAAGATGTGAGTGAAGTGCTCAATGTGCACAATCAGGGAGATCTTCCCTGTGAACTGGTGCAGTCAATTCTGCAGCAGAAAATTGAGCAGCTAGAGGCACAGATTCAGCAAATGCTGAGCTTTAAAGCGGAGCTGGAAAACTACCGCGATCGCTGGGCGGCCAATCAGCCCCGGCCCCAGCCCGGTGAGATCTGTCCCCTCATTGAAACCATACCGCTAGCGGATGCCTGATCGCGCATCTGGATCACTCACTGCCACAGCCGCAATAGCGGTCATTAAGGCTAGCCCCCTAGACTCTCTAGTTAGCTGTAGGCTTTAACCTAGAAGTCATAGTCAATTAGGTCAGCGCCATGAAAATTCAGTTCAACGTCCCCAATATGGCCTGCGACGCTTGTGCCACCAGCATTACCAAGGCGGTTAAGGCCGTGGATAGCAGCGCTCAGGTTGTAGCCGAGCCGCAAACTAAGCGAGTCGAAATTGAAACCGCAGCCAGCGAAGGGGCTGTGCGTCAGGCGATTGAGCAGGCGGGCTATACCGTAGCCTGATCCCTCAGCTATTGGCGTCAACTTGTGAGGACTCTACCATGACTGCAACCACCCTCAAGCTCAGGGGTATGAGCTGTGCTTCCTGCGCCAGCAACATTGAAACCGCAATTCAGCAGGTGGCTGGCGTGGAGCGCGTGCAGGTGAACTTTGCGACAGAACAAGCCAGCGTTAAGTATGATGAGCAGCGTACCAGCCTAGAGCAGATTCAGGCCGCCGTGGCTGAAGCCGGCTACGAAGCAAGTCCTGTAGAAGACTTGGGGCTAGGGGAAGAGGATGCCCAAGCCCAGGCCGAACGCCGCGCTGAGCAGCGATCGCTGCTGACCAAAGTCATCATCAGCGGCCTCGTCAGCAGCGTCATCGTGGTGGGATCAATTCCGGCCATGACGGGCCTGACCATTCCGGGCTGGCCGATGTTTTTGCACAATCCCTGGCTGCAGCTAATTCTAGCGACGCCGGTTTTGTTTTGGTGTGGTCAGTCCTTTTTCGTCGGCGCGTGGAAAGCCTTCTGGCATCGCAGCGCCAACATGAACACCCTGATTGCCTTGGGCACTGGCACCGCCTATCTTTACTCAATTTTTGTCACCCTGCTGCCGGCAGTTTTGATTTCTCAGGGCTTGGCCCCGGAAGTTTACTACGAAGCAGCCGTGGTGATTATTACGCTGCTGCTGCTGGGGCGATATTTGGAAGATCGCGCCAGAGGTCAAACCTCAGATGCTATTCGTCAGCTCATGGGCCTGCAGGCCAACACAGCGCGGATAGTGCGCCAGGGTGAGGAGATAGATATTCCGATTCAGGAAGTCGCCGTGGGCGACATTGTGATTGTGCGACCGGGGGAGAAAATCCCGGTGGATGGGGAAGTCGTCGCCGGGAATTCCACGGTGGATGAATCGATGGTGACGGGAGAACCGATGCCGGTCAAAAAGGGGGTGGGGGAAGAGGTAATCGGAGCCACCCTCAACAAAACTGGCAGCTTTAGGTTCAGGGCAGCGCGGGTAGGCAAAGAGACGCTGCTGGCTCAAATCGTCAAGCTGGTGCAAGAGGCTCAGGGATCAAAAGCGCCCATTCAGAAGCTAGCCGATCAGGTGACGAGCTGGTTTGTGCCAGCGGTGATAGCGATCGCCCTCGTGACGTTTCTGCTCTGGTTCAATCTCATGGGCAACCCAACCCTGGCTCTGCTGACTACCGTGGGGGTCTTGATTATTGCCTGTCCCTGCGCTCTGGGATTGGCGACGCCCACCTCAATCATGGTAGGGACGGGCAAAGGGGCTGAGAACGGTATTTTGATTAAAGGGGCCAGCAGCCTGGAGCAGGCTCACAAGCTCCAGACCATTGTGTTGGATAAAACCGGCACCCTCACCCAGGGCAAGCCCACTGTCACCGACTATCTCACAGTGCGCGGTACAGCCAACAGCAACGAAATCAAGCTTTTACAGCTCGCCGCTGCCGTCGAGCGCAATTCGGAACATCCGCTGGCCGCTGCCGTTGTCAGCTACGCCGCATCCCAGGGCATTGGCAAATCGCAGCTAGCCACGACCGAAGACTTTGAAGCAGTCACTGGGCGGGGCGTCCAGGCCACAGTCAACGGCCAGCTTGTGCAGATCGGCACCGATCGCTGGATGCAGCAGCTTGGGATTGAAACCAGCCGGTTGCAAAGTCGGCGGCAGGCTCTAGAGGCCGCTGCTAAAACCACGGCCTGGATCGCCGTAGACGGTAAAGCCGAAGCCCTTTTAGGCATTGCCGATGCCCTGAAGCCCTCCTCAGCTGAGGCGGTGAAAGCGTTGCAAAAGTTAGGGCTAGAAGTGGTTATGCTGACCGGCGACAATCAGCAAACAGCCGAGGCGATCGCCGCTGAAGTAGGGATTCACCGCGTTCTGGCAGAAGTGCGACCGGATCAAAAAGCCGCTCAAATTAAGCAACTCCAGGCCGAAGGCAAGCAGGTGGCGATGGTAGGAGACGGCATCAATGATGCTCCCGCTTTGGCCCAGGCAGATGTAGGCATTGCCATTGGGACAGGCACCGATGTGGCGATCGCCGCCAGCGATATCACCTTAATTTCGGGCGATCTGCAGGGCATCGTCACCGCAATTCAGCTCAGCCAAGCCACGATTGCCAATATTCGCCAAAACCTTTTCTTTGCCTTCATCTATAACGTGGCGGGCATTCCAATTGCAGCCGGCATTCTCTATCCCGTCTTTGGCTGGCTGCTCAATCCCATCATTGCCGGAGCCGCGATGGCGTTTAGCTCGGTTTCGGTGGTCACTAATGCCCTACGTTTGAGAAATTTTCAGCCCCAGCGAGGGCGCTAGAGGAGGTCAGGACGATGAAGCGACGAGACTATAGTTGGGGTAGCCTGCTGAGCCTCAGCCTGCTGCTGGGAACGGTGGTTCCCGCCCCCGCCAAAATGGCCGAACCCGCTACAGGCGAGTTTCGCCAGATTGAGCAGCCCTTGGGCCTGAAGCTTGGGGTTACGGCTGCTGGTGTCGGGCTGATTGGCTTAGAGCTGTGGTGGTTCCTGTTTAGCAAAGGCAAGGCCCAATAGACCATCAGCTCCAGCGCCACCGTAGCTGCTTAGGCACTAAAACTTTACCCCAAAAAGACTTACCTTTTGAGAGACGTATCCGGCACAAGCGAACGGCATGATTTTGGTGGGTCGCGACTACTCCGAAGGAGAGGTCTTATCCCGTCATGGCTTGAGCATACGAGGTCTTTATGGCAGCATCCCTCTCCCCTGAGGTTCTAAAGCAACAGTGGCACCCCCTGTCAGTGCAGGAGACAGCAGCCCAGTTGCATAGCGACCCGGATACTGGTTTAGAGACAGATGAGATCAGCCAGCGCCAGCAGACATTTGGCCCCAACCGGCTCACGCCTGAAACGGGCCCCGGCCCGTGGCTGCGGTTTTTGCAGCAGTTCAATCAGCCGTTGCTATACATTTTGCTGGTCGCCGGGGGGATTACCCTGCTGCTGCAGGACTGGCTCGATGCTGGGGTCATCTTTGCGGTGGTGCTGATTAACGCGGTTGTGGGCTATATCCAGGAAGCCAAGGCTGAGCAGGCTATCAAAGCCCTAGCCGAGTCTATTGTGACGGAAGCGACCGCGATCCGGGGGGGCAAACCGCAGCAACTGCCAGCCGATCAGCTAGTGCCAGGGGATCTGGTACGCCTAGAGGCGGGGGACAAAGTGCCGGCTGACCTGCGCCTGATTACAGCCAAAAATCTGCATATTGATGAATCCGCTTTGACAGGTGAGTCGGTGCCCGTAGACAAGCACATTGACCCCCTTGACGCGGATACCCAACTGGCCGATCGCACCAATCTGGCTTTTGCGGGTACGATTGTGACTTCTGGGCAAGGACGCGGCCTAGTGATTGCCATTGGGGAAGCGACCGAAACTGGTCAGATCTCTGAAATGGTGCAGCAAAGGACTAACCTCACTACCCCACTGACCCGTAAGATTGAGCGGTTTAGCTGGCGGCTGCTCTACGTTATTCTGGGGCTAGCAGCCTTGACGTTTGCCATCGGTTTAGGACGCGGCGAATCCTGGATTGAGATGTTTCAAACGGCGGTAGCCCTAGCGGTGAGCGGCATTCCAGAAGAGTTGCCGCCCCTGGTGACGATTATTTTAGCCATTGGTGTCTCCCGCATGGCCGATCGCCATGCCATCATTCGTAAACTACCAGCGGTGGAAACCCTGGGCAGCGCCACGGTGATTTGCTCTGACAAAACGGGCACTCTCACCGAAAACCAGATGACGGTGGAACAGATCTATGCCGGGGAGCAGTTCTATCGCGTCAGCGGCAGTGGCTACAGCACTGAAGGCGACATTTTGCAGGATGAGCAGCCGGTGAAACTAGATCAAGCCCCCACCCTGCGAGACTGCCTGCAATGCGGGGTGCTGTGCAACGACTCTGCCCTGACGGAAGAAGCGGGACAGCCTACCATCGACGGCGACCCCACTGAGGGATCCCTGATGGTGGTGGGTCACAAAGCTGGCCTGCGGCGTGACGAGCTAGAGCCAGCCCACCCCCGGCGGGATGTGATTCCTTTTGAGTCGGAGCATCAGTATATGGCAACGCTCAACGAGGGGAGAGAACAAGGGCGCGTTATTTACGTTAAAGGCTCAGCCGAAGCGATTTTGAGCCGATGTGACAAAACTCAAAACGCCCAAGGGAAAACCACCAATCTGAATCAGGCGGAAATCGAACAGATTGCAGAATCTTTTGCGGCAAAGGGCCTGCGGGTGCTGGCCTTCGCTCAGAAGTTGACAGACACCGATACCCTAGAGCGGCAGGATACGGCATCAGGTCTGACTTTTTTGGGTTTGTTGGGGATGATTGACCCGCCCCGCCAGGAAGCGATGCGAGCGGTGGCGGCCTGTCAGGAAGCCGGCATTCAGGTAAAGATGGTGACGGGAGATCATGCCGTGACGGCCAGAGCGATCGCCCAGATGATGCACCTCAGTCGGTCAGAGCAGGTTACCGCCCTCTCTGGCAAAGACCTGCACGACAGGGGCAAAGAAGCTATCAAAAATGCGGTAGAAGACACCGTCGTCTTTGCCCGCGTCGCTCCTGAACAAAAGCTGCGGCTGATTGAAGCCCTCCAAGCCAAAGGCCACGTAGTCGCGATGACTGGGGATGGCGTCAACGATGCCCCTGCCCTGAAACAGGCGGATATTGGTATCGCTATGGGCGAGATGGGGACCGAAGTGGCGAAAGAAGCCTCAGATATCATTCTCACCGACGATAACTTTGCATCCATCGAAGCGGCGGTGGAAGAGGGACGCACCGTTTATTTGAACCTGAAAAAAGCGATCGCCTTTGTCCTGCCCGTCAACGGCGGCGAGCTGCTGACCATCCTTGCCAGCGTGCTGCTGGGCACAGCCTTGCCCATCCTGCCGCTCCAAATTCTCTGGGTGAATATGGTCAGCTCCAGTTCCCTGTCCATTCCCCTTGCCTTTGAGCCTAGACCTCAGGGCATCATGCAAAAGCCGCCCCGTCCGCCGAATCAGCCCCTCCTGACGGGCGATATTCTCTGGCGCATCGGCATTATTTCCCTATTCAACTGGGCCATTACCTTTGGCATGTTTGAGTGGATGATGGGGCGCACGGCGGACACGGCCCTAGCCCGGACGATGGCGGTACAGACCCTGGTGTCTGCCGAGATTTTCTATCTCTTGTGTATCAGTCGGTTCATGCCGTCTCTCTGGAGCAAAATGCAGGGTAAGCCCGACCCCCTGGCCTATGCTCCTGCCATCGGCATTGGCTGTGTGGTAGGGTTGCAGGTGCTGTTTAGCCAGTTGGGCATTTTTAATCGCCTGTTTAGTACCGTCGCCCTCAGCTGGACGCAGGGACTCCTCTGCCTGGGGGCAGGGCTGCCCGTCATTCTGCTGGCCTTGCTGCTGCGGTGGCAAAAGCCCCTGCAGTAGCGACAAGAAGGGGGTTAAACCCCAGACCGCAAAATGCTCTACGGGCCTTCAAGAAGACTGCGATGCGGTTTTGGGGGTGAGCAGCAGGTAGAGGCACGGCACGACAATTAGGGCAATCAGCGTTGCCGCTACCAGGCCGAAGATAATAGCGCTGCACAAAGGCATCCAGGTAGGGTCGCTCAGGGCCAGGGGAATTAGGCCGATAATAGTGGTGATGCTGGTGGTCAGAACCGGGCGCAGGCGATCGCTCACGCCCCGCGCCGCCGCCTGTTTCACCTTCATTCCCGCTTGCTGATAGCTATTCATCGTATCGACCATGACGATGGCATCATTCACCACAATCCCCACCAGAGCGATAATACCGATGAAGGCCGAGAAGGAAAATGGGATGCCCACTAGGAAAAAGCCGCCTACGGTACCGATCAGGGCAAAGGGAATGGCTAGCAAAATAATGAACGGCTGGCGAAAAGAACCCAGCTGCAGCACCAGCACGGCAAACACTAGAAAGACAGCTAGCCCCAGCGCCTGACCCGCCGAGCCAAAAGTCTCTGCCTGATCTTCAGTTTCACCGCCGAAGCTGTAGTCATACCCCTGGGGCCAAGACGGCTGCATCTCTTCTAATCGGGGTTCTAGGTCTGCCAAAATTTCCCCCACTGTGCGGTTAGTATTTTTAGCAAGCACCGTGGCCGTTCGCGCTCCCCCCCGACGGGCAATAGATAGGGGAGCTTCTGCCTGGACGGCATCGACTACGGCTCCGGCAGAAACGACCGCTTCATCAGGGTTGTTGGTAAAGAAGCGGGCAGCGAGCAGCTCATCGCGGCGCGTCGGGCCACCGACGCGGCCATTGCGAGAAGGCCATGCCGTACTGAGGCGAATTTCTAGGTCTTCTTGGTCGCCGCCCAGGGCATAGTCTCCCACATCAATCGCCCGCGTATAGTACTGGGCCTGAGCCGAGAGCTCATCGGCACTGAGGTTGTAGAACGACAGTTCCTCCCGTTTAGGAATCAGCCGCAGATCTTCCTGCAGCGCTCCTAAGCTGTCTCGCACATCCGTAGCCCCCGGAATCTGGCGCAAGGCATTTTGTACTTCCTGGGAGATTTGTCGCAGTTGGCTCAGATTGCTGCCGGTTAGCTCCACCTGAATCGGATCGCCGCTTTGAGCTGCCTGCTGAGCATTGAGTATTAGGGTAGCTCCAGGATACTGGTTGACGGCGGCTTCCAGCTCATCTCTCAAATCATCGAGATACTCAAATGAGAGCTGATCGCGCTCGTCTTCGGGTAAAAAAGTAGCCGAAAATCCGACCAGATAGCTGCCCTCGCTGGGCTGTAGCTCCCCGGAGGCGACTAAGTTACTGCGCTGTCCAACGTATTTAATAACGCTGTCGAGATAGTCTTTTGCTTGCAGAATTTCGCCTAAGTCATCAGCTACCTGCTGCGAGACGTTCAGGGTAGTGGTGGGCGGCAGCTCTATATTGACGCTGAAATTGCGCTGATCCCCTTGAGGAAAAAATTCAACCGGGATTTGGCTGAAGGAGGCCATGACGCAAACAAATAGAGCCAGGGTGCCCAATACCCAGGCCCAAGCAGTCTGTTTGGTGCGGACAGTGTGCTTAAGGCTCCAATGCTGCCAGCGCTGAGAGGCGACTTCGCTGAGGCGATCGATGCGAGATGTTTTTTCAGTCCCTTTAACCTGGGCTAGCAGATAGCGAGAGAGGGGAATATCAATCAGAATGGCGATCGCAAAGCTCAGCACCAAACAAATAATCGCCGTGTAGGGCAAGAGCTGAATAAACTTGCCCAGAGTACCGCTAATAGCCAGCAGCGGCATCAGGGCCAAAATGGTGGTGAGCTGTCCGGCAAAGGCTGGAGGCGCATAAGTGCTGACCGTCTTCAGCGCGGCCTGGTTAAAGGACAGACCCTGGACAAAGATAAACTCATGCATCCCCTCCATCATCAAGATAAACACGTCCACCAGGATGCCTAAGGCCAGCACCATGCCGATCAGCACCATGTTGTTGAGGGTTTGCCCCGTCAGCCACAGCACTGCCATTGCGCCCAAAAAGGTTAGAGGAATAGAGAGTCCGGCAATTAGCGCTTCTCGCCAGGACAGGGCGATAAACAAGATCACGAATACCGCCGCCATTGCCTGCAGCGCATTGACAAACAAATTGCCTAGCTGCTCCCAGATAATGTCAGCCTCATTGGCAATGATGCTGTACTCCAGGCCGCTGGGCCAGTCGTTGGGAGTTTGCTGAATTTGCGCCATCGTGGTCAGGACGCGATCGATCACTTCAATCGAATCTTGCCCCGGCACCTTTTTAATACCGACGCTGACCACTGGCTGATAGGGTTCTCCCTGAGTGCTGATAAAAGCGCGAGTCTCTTCTGACTCTAGCTGTCGCTGCACCGTCGCCAGTTCTTCTAAGCGCACCACGCGCCCCTCTAGGCGAGCAATGGGTAGCTGCCTCAGGTCTTCCAGGGTGCGGAAGCGCCCGTAGAAACGCACCTGAGAGCCAATGACGTCACTCTCAATTTCAGCTAGGGGAACATCGCGGTTAGCAGTGCGGATCTCACTGGCAACGGTGGTGGGTGAAATGCCGAGGGCCGCGAGGCGAAACGGATTCATCTGGACGCTGACCACTTCCTGGCGGGCACCGCCCAGATTGACTTCACTCACTCCGGCAACCTGCTCTAGGCGATCTTGAATGCCCTCTGCCGCCTGGGAAATAACCGTGGGATCGATATCGCCAAATAGTGCCAGGGTCAAAATAGGCGCGTCGTTGACTGAAACCTGCTCCACCACTGGCTGGTCAGCATCTTCTGGCAGCTCTGATTCAGCCTGAGAGACGGCTTGCCGCAGCGCCTGCACCGCCTGATCGGGATCGGCCTCGGAGGTAAATTCCACATTGATAATCGAAAAGCCGGTGTACGAAGCACTCTGAATTTCGCTGACGTTTTCAACGGTGGTAATTTCGGTTTCAATTTCGCTGGTGACCTGCTGCTCGATTGTTTGTGGATCAGCGCCGCCCCAGGTGGTGGTGATGGTGGCAACGGCAATGTCAATATCGGGGTTGGACTGCTTGGTCATGGAGAGATAGCCCAGGACGCCGCCCACCACCATCAAAATGCTCAAAAGAATGGCAAAAATGGTTTCCAGGAAAAAGAACCGGGCTAACCTAGGCGCTTTTGCTGGCTGAGGAGCCGAGGGGCGATCGCCGTTGCGAGACTGATCGGGGGGCTGGGGGCGGCGGTCTTGCTGCACTGAACTCATGATGACGCTCCCTTCTCACTGACAACCTGGACTGCCGCGCCATCGACTAGACGGTTTTGCCCCTCAGTCACCACCAGCTCACCGGCTGTCACACCGCTGGCGATCGCCTGCTCTGTAATGCCGGTAATTCCCAGTTCCACCGGGCGCTGTTCCACGGTGCCCTGCTCCGGATCGACCACAAACACATAGGGCACCTGATCGCGGCGCACAACGGCATTGAGGGGAACTACCACCGCGTTCGTTTCGGCAGCCACAGCTATCCAGGTCAAAACCTGCTCGCCGTGTCGCAGCGTCTCCGTGGTAGAGGGATACAGCCGCACCCGCGCTTCAATCGCTCGCCCACCCGGACTAATGGCGGGATTAACCGAAAAAACTTCGCCCTGAGCGCGGGCGTTGGCGACTAGGGTTTCCCGGTAGGTATCACCCTGATCGGCGCTGCTAACGCTGGTTTCTGAGGCAATAAAGGCCGACTGCCCTGCCTCTACCTGTTCCCCCGTCGGTCCCGCCAAATCAACCAGCACTTCGTACTGGGCCGGGTCAATAATCACCATCGGAATTCGCTCTAAAATGCCCTGATAGTCGCCGCCAAGCTGAGATGAAACGATTTGGGGAGTAAAGTATTCCCCCTCTGAGATGTTGAGATAGGCAATGATGCCGTCAAAGGGGGCATAGATGCTGGCCCCTTCTAGGGCAACTTCTGCCTGGGACAGCCGGGCCTGGGCCGTAGTGATGGCGGACTGGCGGGCTTCGAGCTGCTGCTGAGCAGCCCTGACTTGGGCTTGGGCTGAGGCCACCTGCTGCCGGGCCGATTCAACTCTGGCCTGGGCTGAAGTCACCTGCGATCGCGCATCCTGTAGGGTATTTTGCCGCTGATCAAACTCCAGCTCAGAAACAGCTCCCTGATTCGCTAAGGTGCGGTAGCGATTGACGTTGGTGGCCGCTAAATCACGGGCCGACTGAGCGGTTTGCAACTGGGCCTGAGCTTCCTGCACCTGGCTGCGAGCCTGAGCTACCTGGGCTTGCGATCGCGCCACTTCCGCCGCCGCCGCCGCCTGCTGCTGCCGCGCTTCCGAGACGGCGGCTTCAGCCTGCCGCACATCCGCCACCAGGGCGCGGTCATCTATGCGGGCTAGCAGCTCTCCCGCCCTAACGCGATCGCCCTCCCGCAGCCTGCGGCCTGCGGCATCAGCCAGGTAGGTAACGTCCCCCTCCGTTTCAAAGGTGAGGTGCTGGTACTCAACCGCCCGCACATTGCCCTCGCTAGACACCCAGGCGCGGATTGGCTCTCGCTGAGCGGCGATCGCTCGCACTGAGAGCGGTGTCGTTTCCGTCACCGCTGCGGGTTCATCACCGCGCAGACGCACAAACGTGACGCCTCCCGCCGCAATCACCAATCCCAGCACCGGAATCAGCCACCAGTATTGCTGCAGACCTGATTTGCGCTCGGATGCTGATTTCTCTGCAGCCTCTGCCTCTGAGGCCACCTCAGCCGTCTCCGGCTGAGGAGACGGGGCGGTTTCTAAGCCATCGGCAGTGACTCTAGCCTCCACAGGTGGGGCGCTGGCATCAGGCTGGAAGGGTCTAATTGGCGTGGGAACAGGTGAGCTGTTATCGGGAGGAGTCATGAGCTGCGATGAAATCAATGCGACAAACTTAAGCAAAGCGCTGTAAATAGAGGCGCTGAACCAGCCTGCCTTGATCCTGCTCCAAAGCCAGCGTTTAAACATCCTCAAAATGAAAGAAAAGCCAGCCCAGATGGGTTACAAATCCCAGTTCTAAGGCGGCAGGCCGATCTGCTGTGAAAAGCTAATCTTTTGCTAAAGTTGTTTGATTACTTTGGCAGCCAGTCGATAATGAACAGATAACAACGGCTAATTGCGATGTGGGACTCTACGGCAGCTATGAACTTAGAAATAGCTGGCTGTGCGCTACAAAAAATAGTTCATCAGAGCGATCGCACTCAGGTTTATGCGGGCGTCAGGCAGTCCGACCAGCGCCCTGTCATGATCAAGGTGCTGAGGGCTGACTATCCCTCTCTCGCCGAGATCGCTCAGCTCAGACATGAATTCAGCATTCTCAACAGTCTGGAGTGTCCGGGCATTGTTCAAGCCCTGGCCTTAGAAAGCTATCAAAACGGTTTGGCCCTGGTGCTAGAAGATTATGGCGGCATTACGCTCAAGCAGTTTTTGCAGCCAGCGCCCCTGACCGTGAGTGAGTTTCTCAACATCGCCACCCAGCTAGCCGCCATCTTGGCTGATCTCCACCACAGCCAGATTGTTCACAAAGACATTAATCCCTGCAATATCCTAATTCAGCCTCAAACCGGGCAGATCAAGCTGATTGACTTCAGTATTGCGTCGCGCCTGTCGCAGGAAAAGCCCACCGCAGGCAATCCCAGCCTGCTGGAAGGGACGCTGCCTTACCTATCACCAGAGCAAACCGGACGCATGAACCGGACAATCGACTACCGCAGCGATTTTTACGCTCTGGGCGTCACCTGCTACGAAATGCTGACCGGGCAGCTACCTTTCCAGGCCAGTGACCCCCTAGAGTGGGTACACTGCCACATCGCCAAAACGCCGCCTTCGCCCCATCAGCTCAATCCCGCTGTGCCACCGGTCCTGGGCAATTTAGTGATGAAGCTCTTAGCCAAGACGGCGGAAGAACGCTACCAGAGTGCATTGGGCCTAAAGGCCGACTTAGTCACCTGTCAGAAAAGGCTGAGCCAGTCCGGGGCGATCGCTCCTTTTGCCATTGGTCAGCTAGACTGCTACAGCCAGTTTCTCATCCCCCAGACGCTCTATGGCCGGCAAGATGAAGTGACAACCCTGTTTACGGCTTTTGAGCAGGTCAGTGCCGGGGCGACCGAACTGGTACTGGTAAGCGGATATTCCGGTATCGGCAAGACTTCCCTGGTGAACGAGGTTCACAAACCCATTTCCCGGCAGCGGGGATACTTCATCGCCGGCAAGTTTGATCAGTTCAAGCGCAATGTGCCCTATGCTTCCCTGACCCAGGCTTTTCAGGATTTGATGCGCCAGCTACTGACGGAGAGCAGTGACCAGATTGCCGCCTGGCAGAGTAAGCTCCTGCAGGCGTTAGGCACCAACGGTCAGATCATCATTGATGTGATTCCGGCGGTGGAGCAAATCATCGGGCCGCAGCCGGCAGTTCCCCCGCTGGGAGCTGCCGAATTGCAGAATCGGTTTAATCGCGTTTTTCAACAGTTTATGCGGGTGTTCAGCCAGCCGGAACAGCCGCTAGTGATTTTTCTAGACGACCTACAGTGGGCCGATTTGCCCTCGCTGAAGCTGATTGAGCTGCTGGTGACAAATCCGGAAAACCCTTATTTGCTACTGGTAGGGGCCTACCGCGACAATGAAGTCAGCCTCACCCATCCACTGAAGCACACCCTGGAGCAGCTTCAAGGGACAGACGCCACCGTCCGCGAGATTGTGCTGCGACCTTTAGCACTCAATCATATCCAGCAGCTCGTGGCGGATACCCTCCATGCTAGCGCAGCGGCAGCCCACCCCCTGGCCCAGTTAGTCTTCAAGAAAACTCAGGGTAATCCGTTTTTCCTCACCCAGCTGCTGAAATCGATGCACCAAAGCCAGCAGCTCTGGTTTGACTTTGATCAGGGTCGCTGGCAGTGGGATATGGCCGCTTTGCAGAGCATTGAGATTACCGAAAATGTAGTTGAACTGATGGTGAGTCAGATCCAAAAGCTGTCTTTGCCCACCCAGCAGGTGCTCAAGCTGGCCGCCTGTATCGGTGACAAGTTTGCCCTCGACACCCTAGCCATTGTCAATCAGGCTTCTCAGGCAGAAACGGCCATCCATCTGTGGGAGGCTTTGCAGGCCGAATTTGTCGTTCCCCTCAGCCAGTCCTATAAGATTCCGCTAGCCTTGGGAGCGGCCTCCCACCCGGCTGAAAGTTCGGTTCAGCTCACTTCGTTGAGCGCCGATGTGCCCATTGTTTATAAGTTTCTGCATGACCGCGTGCAGCAGGCAGCCTATTCTTTAATCTTGCCGTCCCAGCGGCAGGAAACACATCTCAAAGTTGGCAGACTGCTATTGCAGAATATTCCTGCGGCGGAGCGAGACGAGCACATCTTTGCCATTGTGAATCAGCTCAACTACGGCATAGAGCTGCTGACCTCTGAGGCTGAAGCCTATCAGCTAGCCGCCCTCAATCAGATTGCCGGTCAGAAAGCCAAAGCCGCTGCCGCCTACGACTCTGCCCGGCGCTATCTGCAAGTGGGACTTAGCCTGCTGCCCCCAACTAGCTGGCAGCAGCAGTACGAGCTGACCCTGACCTTGCATAACTCAGCCATTGAGACGGCCTACCTCAACGGCAATTTTGAGCAGATGGAGGTCTGGGCTGACGTGGTTTTGCAGCAGGCGCGATCGCCCCTTGACACCATGAAGGTGTACGAGGTGAAAATTCAGGCCAGTATGGCTCAGGTGAAGCAGCTAGAAGCAGTTGAGATTGGGCTGCAGGCGCTGGCACGGTTGGGGGTCAGCTTGCCCCAGTCCCCCAGTCTGGAAGATATTCAGCGATCGCTGGCGCAAACGGCTGCCTGTTTAGCGAGCCAGCGCCCCCAAGACCTGCTGCAGCTCCCCCCCGTGACTGACGCTGAGAAGCTCGCTGCAATTCGGATGCTCACCAGTCTGGGGTCGCCGTGTTATCAGGCGGCACCAAACCTGTTTCCCCTGGTCATTTGCGAACAGGTTAATCTAACCATTCGCTATGGCAATTCACCCTTTGCCGCCTACAGCTATGTCTGCTACGGGGTGATTCTTAACGGCATTCTGCAGGATATTGAATCCGCCTATCAGTTCGGCAATTTGGCCCTAGAGGTGGTAGAACGGTTCAACGCCGTGGATCTCAAAACCAGCGTCAGCTTTGTGGCCGGAGCCTGCACCCTACATGGCAAAATTCACGTCAAAGAAACCCTGCCCCTGCTATGGGACAGCTACCAAAGCGGTCTAGAAACAGGACAGTTTGAATACGGCGGCTATGCCGCTATCCAGCGCTGCCACCATGCTTATCTAATGGGGCAGGAACTGCCTCAGCTAGCCTCTGAGATGGCCGCTATCAGCGCAACTCTAGCGCAGCTCAAGCAGGATAATGCCCTGGGCTGGAATCAAATCGTGCAGCAGGCGGTGCTGAATCTGCTCGACTCCCCGAGCGATCCCTGCTGTTTAGCGGGCAGTGCCTATCAGGAGCAGCAGGCGTTGCCGCTGCTGGAAGCGGGCAACGATCGCACAGGTCTGCACTATCTCTATCTCAACAAGCTGATCCTCAGCTACCTGTTTGGTCAGTCTTCCCAGGCGCTGCAGCAGGCGGCCCTGGCCGAACAGCATCTCGACGGTGTCAAGGCTTTTTTGGTGGTGCCCGTCTTCTATTTTTACGACTCGCTGGCCCATCTGGCGGCAGCAGCAGCAGGCGCGATCGCCACAGACTCATGCCTAAGCAAAGTCGAGCAGAATTTGCTCACGCTGCGGCTGTGGGCCGCTCAGGCACCGATGAATTTTCGGCACAAGCTGGAGCTGGTAGAAGCCGAGCAAGCCCGCCTGCTGAACCAGCCCTGGCAGGCGATGGCCCACTATGACCAGGCGATCGCCGGGGCCAAAGAGCAGGGCTATCTGCAGGAGGAGGCCCTAGCCAACGAGCGAGCTGCCGAGTTTTATTTGGCTTACGGGCGAGACAGAGTAGCTCAGGTTTACCTAACGGAAGCTTACTACGGCTATCTGCGGTGGGGCGCGATCGCCAAAGCCCAGGCATTAGAAGCCAAATATCCCAACCTACAGGCCCAAACCGATAGGCGAGCAGCGATCGCAGCCGATACTTCGCTCACGCCTAGCGCCATATCAACCAGCGGCCTCAAAGGTTTTGATTTAGCCACCGTCACTAAAGCCTCACAGGCCATGTCGGGTGAAATCGTTTTGAGCGATTTGCTCACCAAGCTAATGCAGATTGTGCTGGAAAATGCCGGGGCCGAGCAGGGCTGGCTGCTGCTAGAAACTGCCGGGCAGCTCTTGATCAAAGCCGCTGGTACCGTCCGGGCCGATGAGATTTCTGTGCAGCAGGGCGTTCCGGCAGCGACAGGAATGAGGCAGGAGGAAGCCGTTCCCGCCGCCTTACCCTGGTCAATCATCAACTATGTGGCCAGAACCCAGGCAGCTCTGGTACTCAGCAACGCCAGTGAAGCAGAGCTATTTGTCAGCGATCCCTACGTCAGAGCGCAGCAGCCCCAGTCTGTGCTGTGCGCCCCCATCCTGCACCAGGGAAAGCTAACGGGGATTCTTTACCTAGAGAACAACTTAACTACAGCAGCCTTTACCTCAGAGCGGCTGGAAGTTTTGCAGCTACTAGCCGCCCAAGCCGCCATCTCGATTGAAAATGCCCGGCTCTATGCCGATCTGGCAGAAGCCAACCGGACCCTAGAGGTCAAGGTGACGGCCCGGACCCTAGAGCTAGAGGAGAAAAATGTTCACCTGCAGCAAGAAATTCGAGAGCGACAGCGGGCAGAAGAGGCCGCCACAGTCGCCAATCGGGCGAAGAGTGAGTTCCTAGCCAATATGAGCCATGAGCTGCGGACGCCGCTCAACGGCATTTTGGGCTACAGCCAGGTGCTGAAAAAGGAGCAGACGCTGACTGAAAAGCAGCAAAAAGGGCTAGAAGTTATTCATCGCTGCGGCGAGTACCTGCTAACTCTGATCAATGACGTGCTCGATCTCTCCAAGATTGAAGCGCGGAAGATGGAGCTGCATCCGCATCTGTTTCATCTGCCCCGTTTGCTAGAAAACGTCCTGTCAATCTGTCGTATTCGCGCCAGCCAGAAGCAGATTGCCTTACACTACGAAACCGTTTCATCCCTACCTCAGTCGGTCTACGCCGATGAAAAGCGGCTGCAGCAGGTACTGTTGAACTTACTGGGGAATGCTATCAAGTTCACTGAGACTGGCAGCGTCACGCTGAAAGTCGGGTATGTGCATGACTGGGCAGACGGAGCCAATCAGCCAGCACAGCGACAGGCTAAAACGAGAGCTGACTTCATTCGCTTTCAAGTCAAAGACACGGGCATCGGCATTGCGCCAGAGCAGCTAGCCCAGATTTTTCAGCCGTTTCACTGCGCTGATGCGCTTGAACACCGGACTGAGGGAACGGGGCTGGGATTGGCAATTAGCCGCCAACTGGTGCAGCTTATGGGCAGCGATATTCAGGTTGCAAGTCAGCTCGGCCAAGGGAGCTGCTTCTGGCTAGATCTAGAACTGCCCGTCTCCCAGCAGGAGGTTCTTACCAGCGCGAAATCTATTCCCCCGGATAGCAGCAACCAGGGCGATCGCCCAGCCGTTCTCGCTCCCGCTCTTAGTCCTTCTTTACCGCTGCCCCCGCTGCCGGTGGCCGCCATCCCACCGGCAGCGGAGCTGGATACCCTGCTCGATCTGGCCCTGATGGGTGATTTAAAGGTTGTCATCGCCCATACCCATCGCTTAGAACAAGTAGAGCCGCAGTGGGCTGCCTTTACCGAGCCGTTGCGGCAGTTGGCCAGCAGCTATAAGGGAAAACAGGTGATTGAGTTGATCAAACGCTACCGGGCACAGCCATGAGCCAGGATACAGCCCCAGCCGGAACCATTTTGGTGGTAGATGATACGCCAACGAACTTAGACGTGCTGTTCGACTTTTTGAGCAACGCCGGATTTAAAGTGCTGTTTGCCGAAGAGGGAGAAAGCGCGATCGCCAAAGCTAACTATGCCAAGCCGGATTTGATTCTGTTAGATATCCTCATGCCAGGCATCGATGGCTTTGAAACCTGCCGCCGGCTGAAGCAGAACGAGGCCACCGCCGCTATTCCAGTCATCTTTCTCAGCGCCCTCACGGATACCTCGGACAAGGTGCAGGGATTTGCTTTGGGAGCGGTAGATTTCATTACTAAACCGCTGCAGTATGAAGAAGTCCTCGCCCGGGTTAAAACCCATCTGCGGCTGCAGGAGCTGACGCAGCAGCTGCAGACCCAAAATGCTGAGCTAGCCCAGGAAGTGCAGGAACGTCAGCAGGCAGAGGCGGCGCTGCAGCGCCAAAATCAGCGATCGCATCTATTTGCCGAAGTCACCCTCAAAATCCGCCAGTCCCTACAGATTGATGACATTCTGCAAACCGCTGTCACTGAGGTCAAAAAAATTCTGCAGACCGATCGGGTGCTGATCTATCGTCTCTGGCCCGACGGCACCGGCAGCAGCGTCGCCGAAGCGGTATCGCCTAATTTGCCTCAGGTGATGGGAGTGGTCTTTCCAGAAGAGGTGTTTCCAGAAGAGATTAAAGCAGAGTATCGGCAGGGTCGGATTCGCAGGCTAGCCGATGTTAATTCAGATCAGCAGGTGCCGCCCTGTTTGGTCAGCTTTTTGCAAAAGCTACAGGTGCGAGCCAAGCTGGTTGTGCCCATTCTCACCCAAGCAGACCTGTGGGGCCTGCTGATTGCCCACCAGTGTGCTGGCCCCCGGCAGTGGACTGACTTTGAAACCGAACTGTTGCAGCAGCTCGCCAACCAAATGGCGATCGCTCTGACCCAGGCTCAGCTCTTAGAGCAGGAAAGGCTGCAGCGGCAGGAGCTGATGCGTTCCAATGAGGAGCTGCAGCAGTTTGCCTATGTTGCTTCCCACGATCTACAAGAGCCACTGCGCATGGTGACTAGCTATCTGCAAATTCTAGAGCGTCGCTACCAGGGTAAGCTCGACTCGGATGCGGATGATTTTATCCAATACGCTGTAGACGGGGCTACGCGGATGCGATCGCTGATCAACGATTTGCTAGCCTATTCCCGGATTGGGACTCGGGGCCAAGCCTTTGAGTTAACTAACTGTAATGACGTAGTCGGGCAGGCAATTGCTAACCTCAAGGTAGCGATCGCCGAAAGTGAGGCCATTGTGACCTATGACAATTTGCCTCAGGTGCAAGCAGATCCGGCCCAGCTCACTCGGCTGTTCCAGAATCTGATCAGCAACGCCATCAAGTTTCGCAGCGAGGCCCCTATCCAGATTCAGATCAAAGCCAGTCAAAGGGAAGATGGATGGCTATTTTCCGTCCAGGATAATGGAATTGGCCTTGATCCCCAGTATGCTGAACGAATTTTTGTCATCTTTCAGCGGTTAAATAACCGGATCAGCTATGCGGGTACTGGAATTGGACTGGCGATTTGTAAGAAGATTGTAGAACGGCACGGCGGTAGTATCTGGGTGCAGTCTCAACCCCATAAAGGCGCAACTTTCTACTTCACAATTCCAGAGCGAGGCGTGAACTGATCGTGACTTTTGGAGGCGGTATGCAACCTATCGAAATTTTGCTAGTAGAAGATAATCCAGGTGATATCAGACTCACCCAGGAAGTCCTGAAAGAAGGTCGCATCTGTCACCATCTCAACGTCATGGATGACGGCGAGAAAGCCATTACCTTTTTGAAGCGAACTGCCCGCTATGTTCGGTCTGCTTGCCCAGATCTAATCCTGCTGGACTTGAATCTGCCCCGCCGTAGCGGTCTAGAAGTGCTGAAAATGATCAAGACCAGCGAAGCCTTAAAGCATATTCCAGTGATTATCTTTACTAGCTCTCAGGCGGAAGAAGATATTATGAGCGCTTACAATCTTTATGCCAACTGCTACATTACCAAGCCCATTGACTTGGCCCAGTTTACAAAAAGCATCAAGTCCATTGAAGACTTTTGGTTTTCCGTCGTCCAGTTGCCGTCGGAGTAAGGCGTGAATAGCCAAACCCCCATCCAAGTTTTGCTAATCGAAGACAACCCCGGCGATCGGCGCTTGCTGCAAGAATTGCTGCGAGAAGTCGATTCTGTGCCCATCACCTTTGCCTATGCTGACTGCCTAAGCCAAGGCATACACAGCCTTAGAGAAAATGACTTCGATCTGATCTTGCTAGACCTTTTTCTACCCGACAGTCAGGGATTTGCCACATTTACGCAGCTGCAGCAAAGAGAGCGCGAAACTCCTATCATCGTCACGACCGGCCTGAATGATGAAACCCTGGCGCTTCGGGCGGTGCAAGCTGGGGCACAGGACTATTTAGTCAAGGGTCAAATTACGGGTGATTTGCTGGTGAGATCAATCCGCTATGCGATCGAACGTAAGCGAGCGGAACAAAAAATTCGCGAGCAGGCAGCCCTGCTAGATATTGCCACCGACGCCATTCTGGTTCGAGATGCACGAAACCAAATTCTATTTTGGAATAAGGGAGCCGAACGTCTTTACGGCTGGACGGTTGAAGAAGCTTTAGAAAAAAACTCCTTTGATCTTTTGTATGACGATATGTCAACTCAGGCTGAGGAGGCTCAGCAAAAGTTAGTCGTTGAAAATGAGTGGCAAGGCGAACTGCAGCAGATTACTAAAACCGGGCAGGTCATTGTCGTAGAGAGCCGGTGGACACTGGTCCGAGACGAGGAAGGACAACCCAAGTTCATTTTGGTGGTGAGTACGGATATAACCGACAAAAAGCAGCTCGAAACTCAGTTTTATCGCGCTCAGCGTCTAGAAAGTTTGGGAACCTTGGCGGGCGGCATTGCCCACGATCTCAACAATATGCTGACCCCCATTCTAGGAATTGCAAAGCTCCTACCTCACCTCATCCCCGACATTGATCAGAAAACCAGCGAATTCCTAGAGATTTTGACCCACAGCACCGAACGAGGCGCAGAACTGGTCAAACAGGTACTGACATTTGCTCGCGGCATTGAAGGGCAATATCAGATGATACCCGTGGAAAATCTGATTTCTGAAGTGAATCAGCTAATTGAGCACACATTTCCTAAATCAGTTGAAATTTCAGCCAGCGTTGCCGATGATCTGTGGATGGTGACCGGGGACACCACTCACCTACATCAGGTCTTGATGAATCTTTGCGTCAACGCCCGCGACGCCATGCCAGATGGGGGTCAGTTGAGCCTGACTGCTAAAAATGTCTGGGTGGAGCCAAATCTCACCCAGGGACATCCAGAGGCTCAGGCAGGACCTCATGTGATGATCACGGTTCAAGATACAGGCACCGGCATTTCGCCGCAGATACTCGATCGCGTCTTCGAGCCGTTTTTCACCACCAAGGGCGCAGGACAGGGCACAGGGCTGGGACTATCCACGGTGATTGGTATTCTTAAAAGTCATAAAGGGTTTATTCAGGTAGCTAGCCAGTCAGGGCAGGGCACTCAGTTCAAAATATACTTGCCCGCAGTCAATGCCGAGGCGGGTCAGTCTTTGGTCAATCCTCAGGCCGACACGGGACAGGGCCAGATGATCTTGGTCGTAGATGATGAAGGACCGATTCGAGAGATCACCAAAACCATTTTGGAAGCTTATAACTACCGAGCGCTCACGGCCTGCGATGGTATAGAAGCTATTGCGCTTTACAGGCAGTATGGCCCAGAGATCAGCGCCGTTTTGATTGACCTCATGATGCCCAAAATGGGCGGTGAGGCCGTCATCCGCGCTTTGCGGCAAATCGAACCCCAGGTACAGCTAATTGCCACCAGCGGCCTTGCCTCTAATGAACAAAAGGAAATAACCCAGGACTTAGGCGTGTCAGCCTTTTTACCCAAACCCTATACGCCAGAAGCTTTACTGCATGCCCTGAGCGAGCTGGGTCTGTAGAAATTCAGAGATGACAGCCAGCAATACTTTCAGGCTTTGCAGCATGGCGCAATCCTGATGCCGCCCATCAATAACTAGTTTTTTCTGTTAAACGCTTCCACGCTGACCCAGCCAGGCTCTAATCACGCCGACCATAGCTGACTAAAACTCCGTATCCTAATTAAAAGAATGCGGAGTTACAGGCCAGAAATTTAGGCCACTAATTTACCAGTTCAGCTTCAGACTGTCTCGCGTTAGGAAATGATCTAAATGATAGGCCCGTTCTTCTGTTTTTAGCAGAATTTTCTACTACAAAATGATGCTTTTGATATTGCAGATAAAGACCCATAAAGCAGACAGCGATCGCTATACCCGTTCGATAAAACCTACTAAGTTCCGGGGGCAGGTCCGCCGACAGCCTGGGTGCTGCGTAGGCGAGAATCCACCTGCAAGCTACTGAGAATTCCGGAATTCTCAAGCCCCTGTGCCCGCTCAGATAGTTTAGAGCTAACCGTGACGAAGCCGCTTTACTTCTCCTAAACTTATTCCTAGACCTGCCTTTATTTACTCACTACCATGACGAATGATAAGCCAGATCTAGACTCAAGCTCATCTATCTCCAAGTCAACTATCAAAGAAGTAAGCGCCTTCTTTGTCGGCGGTGCCGGGGCCGGACTGGTTGCCTTCGCTCTGTTTGGCGGCATTTGGCAAGTGACTCATTTTGAATGGGTAATGGCGGCTACCGCTATGACCTGTGGCCTGCTAGCCGTTTTGCTACGCCAAAACTTCAAAGCGATGCTGAACGTCCTGCTAGAGAATGCTCCCTGGATCTAAGAACCTATCACTGCTCTTGGTGCTCAAGGACTGATAATCTGCCGCTTTACCACGCGGCTCGGTTTCAAGCACCAAGAGCAGATCGATTGCCTCAACCTGAGTAGAACCTATTCAGATTTTGGCTCAAGAGAGATAGCGACGGCTTATCCCATCAAAATGACGCGATCGATGACGTGAATCACGCCGTTATCAGCGGCAACGTCGGGGGTAATGACGGTCGCGTTTTTAACTTCAAAATTATCTGTCATATCAATGGGAATAGGAGATCCCTCTACCGAAGTCACCGTTTGGTATTGGGCTAAATCAGCCTGCATTAGCCGCCCCGGAACTACATGAAACTTTAAAATGCGGGCGAGCTGCGGCGGATTTTGCACCAGGGTTTGTACCGTGCCAGGTGGCAGATTGGCAAAAGCCTGGTCAGTGGGCGCAAACACGGTAAAGGGGCCGGGTGACTTGAGAGTCTCAACTAAGTCAGCCGCTTTCACTGCCGCCACTAGCGTTTCAAATCCTGGGGTACCCAAAGCAATATCAACAATGTCAGCCATGTTAAAGCAAGTCAAAATAAATTACTGATCGATGGGACTAAATGCTTTTGGATCAAGCCCTTCTGTCCAGAGCAAAGCCGAGTTGCTTGCCGGGAACTGCTCTACCCCAAGCAGCAAACAAATATAAACTGCCGTCATCCAAAAAAACGGATTCAGCTCATCTAAAATCTGTCGCATTGTGTTCTCCTAGCGATAGTCTTGATGTTGAATATCCCGGAGGCGGGCTTCGGGACGCTTGAAGCGATCGAGCTGGGCTTCAAAAAAGGCCCGATTGGCTTTGAGGTGTTTAGGATTTGGGTCATCCAATGGATAAAGTAGTGCCCCGCGTAAAGCTTGAATCACGGCTGAGGTGACGCAGTACATCGATCGCTGGAAAGAAATGCCCAGCTGAATCAGCATGTCATCCTCACCCCGGCAGTGCTGCTGGTAGTAGTCCACCAGGTAAGGCGGTAAGAAATGCAGCATGTCCTGCATTAGCAGCGTAGGAGGAATTCCGGCTGAACCCACCGGGAAGACATCTGCATAGAGGATGCCGTAGTGAAAGTCGTGCTGATCGGCTGGGACTTCCTGTGCCTGGGCGTTGTAAGACTTGGTGCCGCGAAAGGGGGTCGTACGGTAAAAAATGGCCTCCACATAGGGCAGAGCGGCTTCATAGAGCCAGGTAAAGCCCTTAGACTTGGGCACAATTTCGTAGCAGTCATCCCCAATGTAAACGTGGTGATAGATGGGGCGACCTGCCACCGCGAAAATGCCGTTGACCAAGAAATTCATCGCGTCTGGGACGCTAGTCAGCTTGCCCTCATCGTAGAGATCGGACATCTCAAAAAACACCGGCGCCATCACTTCCCAAAACAAACCCAAATTGGCGTAGTAGGAAAGCTGTCGCACCTGCTCAATAAACATTTCCGGGAACAGCTTATACAGTCCCAACATGGCCGGATTGCCCTTGAAATAGGCCCGAATGGCGCGATCGGCATTAGCTTTGTACTCATCCGTATCCAAATACGGATCAAACTGGCCGCCCATATCTCGGTGCCAGAACATGGCGCGCATACAGGCTTCGGCAAACTCCATGTTGATGCGATCGTGCCAGAGATGGTGTATCAGCTTGGGCAGCTTACGGTTAACCTCTCCTTTTGCGATAAAAGCCTGCAGCTCTGGGTGAGCCGTCGCTTCACCACGCCAGATGCGCAGATCAGCGCTGTCTCCGGCATAGTGATTAGGCAGATCCAGGTACTCCTGGGGCAGAAAATATTTAAAGAGGGGCAGGGGATTGAGAAAGACCCGCTCGGCAATGTACAGCAGGTTACGCCAGTAGAAGTCCATCGGCACGGCATAAGCTTTGTAAATGCCAATAATTTGCTTCAGGTTTTCCGGCGTGTCGGGCAGCATGGCTCCGCCGGCTTCCAGACGATGCACGATATCAGCGAAGGGATGCTGGGAGGCCGGGAGCTGGGTAAGGGTAGGGGTCATGGTGAGTGATGAGTCGTGAATGTGGGTCAGGGACGGGGCGGGAGAGGGAAAGACGAGGCCTTTAGGCTAGCTCCGCCACGTCTCCCTACTTTCTATGCCTGCTACAGCCGAGGAGCAGTTTGAGCCAAATGCGGGGGTGACTCTAAAGTGGGTTCTACCAGTCGCGGGGTAGGAATGGCGGCCATATGCTGGGTTGTGGTTTCGCTCCAGCGCATTAGCCAGCCGGGCTGAACGCCTAAAAGGAAAATCAGCCAGGCCAAAATCAAGGCTGGGGTGCGCTCGAACCATTCGACTTTGCCAAAATAGGCGATCGCGTTATCGAGCTTACCAAAGCAGGTGCGGTTCAGCAGGATAACGAAATAGACCGCTGTCAGACCAGTCCCCACGACGCAGATCAGAGTTTGTACCGGGAAGACAGCATAGCTGCCCTGAAAAACAACGAATTCTGCGATGAAGCCTACCAGTCCCGGAATACCGGCGCTAGCCATGCCGCCCAGTACCAGCAGGGCACTGACCAGTGGCAGTCCTCGTACGGGGTTCATCAGGCCGTTGAGCGTTGTCAGGTCACGGGTGCCGACTTTCGCTTCGACTAAACCGACCAGGTGAAACAGCAGCGCCAGAATCAGGCCGTGCGCAAACATTTGGGCTACCGCTCCCACTAGGCTGAGATTGGTCATGGCGGCGCCGCCCAGCAGCACATAGCCCATATGACCGACGGAGCTATAGGCCACCATGCGCTTGATATCTTTTTGGGCGATCGCCGCCATTGCGCCATACAAGACGCTGACCGCTGCCCAGCCAGCTAGCCAGGGAGAAATGGTAGCCCAGGCTTCCGGAAACAGGCCCATACCAAAGCGAAAAATACCGTAGGTGCCCAGCTTCGCCAAGACGCCCCCCAGCAAAATTGCCACGGGCGTAGAAGCAGCTACATAGGTATCAGGCAGCCAGGTATGTAAGGGAACTAGGGGCGTCTTGATGCCAAAGCCCACCAGCAGAGCCCCCAGCAGCAAGAACTGAATGCCGAGGGGTAATGACTGCTCTAGTAGAGCGCTGTAGGAAAAGCTCGTCGCTTGACTGAGCCAGATGAGGCCCAGAAAAGCGGCTAAGATTAGCGCGCCGGAAGTGGCCGTATAGAGCAAAAACTTAGTAGCGGCGTAGCTGCGATTTTCTCCCCCCCACACGGACACCAGCAGATAGAAGGGAATTAGCTCAATTTCATAAAACAGGAAAAAGAGCAGCAGGTTTTGGGCCAGCAGCGCCCCGGCAACGCCGCTACTCACTAACAGCACCAGGGCATAGAACAGCCGGGGGCGCTCGGTATGCTCGCGGCTGCTGTAAATGGCAATCCAGGTGAGCAGGCTGTTGAGCACCACCAGCGGCAGCGACAGGCCATCTATCCCCAGCTCATAATTTAGCCCCAGGGTTTCTAACCAGGGCAGCGTTTCTGAAAACTGGAGGGCAGGACTGCTCAGATCAAACTGGCTCATGAGCCAAATCGTCCACAGCAGCACTCCGCCTGAGATCAGCAGCGATCCCAGCTTCAGGCGTGGCGCTGTGATGGACTTTGGTAGGCAGCCAATGGCGATCGCGCCGACAAAAGGGAGCCAAATAAGTGCGCTCAGCATAGTTTAGTTCTAAGCAACGGCAGGTGAATGGAAGATAAGGGTCGGAAATAGTTGGGGCGCATAGGGTTAAGCCTAGTCTTAAGAAACAGGCCAAAGCCTTTGCGTCCAAATAGAAGCAAACAGCGGCCAGCTCACTAACAAAATCAGCAGCACCACCCCAGAGAGAATCGTCAGTACGTAGAAGCGGGTTTGGCCGACGTTGCCATACTTCAGCGTTTCGCCGCCAAAGAGGGAGGCAAAGCCAACTAAATTGACCACGCCGTCAACAATATGACGATCAATCCAGTCGGTGATGCGTGAGAGCCAATCCACGGCCAGCACGACGCTGGAGCGATAGAGCTTGGGCGTATAAAAGTCGTAGGCAAAAAAGCTTTGCAGAGCTTTACCCGGTAGCTGGATGGGCTTAGCAACGGTTTGCCCCACATAGAGAAATGCGCCCAGCGTTGCCCCAGTCACTGTTGACCAGGTGAGCAGCAGCGCCACGTCGTGATTCAAGCTGGCCCACTGCGGCAGCAGGTTGAGGCTCTGCATGATCAGCGGCAGGTGCAGGGTGAAACCGGCGAGCACCGTCATGGGCAGCGTAATTAACCAGATATTTTCGGGCGATCGCACCGTCATCTGCTGCCGTCTGCCAGCGAAAATCAGGCCAAACTCGCGCACTAGACTAAAAGTTGTCAGGGCATTGACGGCCAGCAGCGTCACAAACAGGCCCGGACGGCTAGGCCAGAGGCCGTCTGCTAGCGCCAAGATTGCCCAAAAGCCACCTAGAGGCGGCATCGCCACCAGCCCCGCTGCGCCGACTAGGTAGCTCAGTCCAGAAATCGGGCGACGACTCCACAAACCGCCAAGCTGTGTCAGGTCTTGGGTAATGTTGTTAAGCACAACTGAGCCAGTGCTCATGACCAATAGCGCCATCGCCAGCGCATGAGCCAGCATCAGCAAGTAAGCAACGGTAATCTGCTGCGTGCCTACCGCAATAAAGATCAGTCCCATGTAGGCGCTGACGGAATAAGATAGCGCTCGCTTGATATCAATTTGGGCGATCGCAATCAGCGTAGCGCCGACCGCCGTTGCCGCTCCCACAGCCACAATGGCCTGCAGCACAAAGGGAGAAAGCACCAGCACTGGCCCCAGCTTAATCAGCACCCAGGCTCCAGTGGCGACGACCACCGCGTTACGCAGAATGGTTCCGGGAACCGGGCCTTCCATCGCCTCATCTAGCCACAGATGTAGGGGAAACTGAGCGCACTTGCCCATTGGCCCCGCCATCAGAGCCAGCCCCAGCAGCGCCATGATGGTGGGGTTGACCGTCGCCGTCTGGGCCCACTGCGCCAATTCGTTAAAGTTCCAGGTGCCTGCTAAAGGATAAATAGCCAAAACCCCCATCAGCAAGAACAAGTCCCCTATGCGCTTGGTTAAAAAGGCGTCTCGCGCCCCGGTTACCACCAGGGACTGGTTATACCAAACGCCCACAATCAGGTAGGTGCCTAGGGTCAAAATCTCCAGCAGGATGTAGCTGAAAAAGAGCGAATTGCACAGGGCCAGACCGCTCATACCCGCTTCAAACAGCGCCAGCAGCGAGAAAAATCGCGCCCAGCCCCAGTCCATCTCCAAATATCCCACCGCATAGAGCTGAGCCAGCAGGTTCAGCCCGGTCAGGACGATGATGGCCGCTAGGGTAACGGCTGAAATCTCAATGGACACAGAAAGGTTCAAATCCGCCACCTGCAGCCAAGAAAAAGCCTCGTAGACAGGGGGCTGCTGCCATACTTCTAAAAAAGCCACAATCGCGTGAACAAAAGCGGCTAAAGTAGTCATCAAGTTGACGTATCCGGCAGGTCGCGGCCCGGTACGGCGAATAATCGAGGGCGTCCATAGGGCTGATAGCACCATGCCCAACAAGGGATAGCAAGGAATGAGCCAGACGGTTTGCAGCAAAAACTGAAGCATTACTTTCTCTAAATCATAGACATTAGTCTAACAACAATAAAAATATCATTGTCAACAGTCTATTTATAGACAAATATTGTTTGCTTTATAAGCTTTTGCTATTGATTAGAGTCTAGAACACCCACAGAGTTTAACTAATATCGCCAGCGTTAACCTTAGAAAAGTCAATTTATGGGTAGCCTGGATTGCCGCACGCATAGGCAGCCTCACTCAAACGGGGCGGGCGAGTTGACCGGAAAATGGCAGGCTACCTGGTGAGCAGGGTCAATCTCAGTCAGGCTGGGCATCACCTGCTGGCAGCGCTCCTCCCCCTTAGGGCAGCGGCCATAAAGGCGACACACCTGCGCACTGGGATTGATTGGGCTACGGGGTTCGCCGCAGAGGGCAATGGGACGGGGCTTAGCCGTAAAGCTGGGAATAGCTGAAATCAGGGCTTCCGTGTAGGGATGGCGGGGCTGACTAAACACCTGATCTACCGGGCCAGATTCCACAATTTGGCCGAGATACATAACCAAAACGCGATCGCACAGCAGCCGTACCACGTTCAAATCGTGAGAGACAAACAGATAGCTCATGCCCAGCCGCGTTTTTAGATCTGCCAGCAGCCGCAAGATCACCGCCTGCACCGACACGTCTAAGGCCGACGTCGGTTCATCTAAAACCAAAAGCTTGGGACTGAGCGCGATCGCCCGCGCAATGCCGACCCGCGCCTTTTGGCCACCTGAAAGCTGATGGGGAAACCGACTGAGTAAATCCGGCGGCAGCCCCACCAGTTCAGCCAGCTCAGCCGCGCGGGTTTGTAGCTGCTCTTTGCTATGAAAATTATCTAGACGCTTAATCGGCTCGGTAATCGTGTCGTAGGCGGTAAAGCGGGGATTGAGGCTGTCGCTGGCATCTTGAAAAACTAGCTGCACCGCTTTACGCGCGGGGTGGCGGGGAAACTGGCGAGCGGCGATCGCGCTGAGTTCGGTCGCTTCAAACCAAATTTCGCCAGCCGTTGGATCCAGCAGCCGCGTGATCAGACGAATCAGCGTGGATTTGCCGCAGCCGGATTCACCCACTAATCCGACACTTTCCCCTGGATAAATTGCAAATGAAACCTGATCAACGGCATGAAGCTGAGCATTTTGGCCCACTGAAAAGAACCTGCAGAGGTCGCGCACCTGCAGCAGCGTGTCAGGGATGGCGGGGGTATGAGTTAAGGCAGTCATGACTTTAGCTAATACCAGTACTACAGTGGCTTCCAGCAGGCTACCTGATGCTCTGCGGTCAAAAACTCGCGGGCCAGCGGCGCCTGATTGCAAAAGCTTGCTTCATAGCGATCGCAGCGCTGGCTAAACCGACAAACAGGTATCTGAGCCGCTTTCAGGTTGGGCAGCTTACCGCCGATGGGCGTCAGGTCAGCAAGGGACTTGTGCGGCTCTGGGGTAGCGGCAATCAGCTTGGCGGTGTAGGGATGGCGGGGATGGCGAAACAGGTCGGCAGTGGGGGCCGATTCGACGACGTGTCCGGCGTGCATGACCACCACGCGATCGCAGTATTCTGAGGCCAGGGCTAAATCGTGAGTAATTAAAATTGTCGCCATCTGCCGCTGCCGGGTCAGCTCCTTAATGAGGTTCATCACCGTGGCCTGAGTGGTGACATCTAAGCCCGTCGTAGGTTCATCAGCAATCAGCAGCTTGGGCGAGCAGGCCAGGGCCAGCGCAATCATAATCCGCTGGCACAGCCCCCCCGATAGCTCGTAGGGATAGGCGTCATAGCGCTGCTGCGGAGCGGGAATACGAACGCTAGTGAGGAGATCGATCGCTCTAGTTTGCAGCTCGCTTTTGCCAAGATCCGTGTGGCAGCGCAGCACATCGGTAATTTGCTTACCAACTTTGCGGATGGGATTGAGCGCTAGGCGAGGATTTTGAAAGATCATCGATAGCTCCTTACCCCGGAGCTGTCGTAGGGTTGATTCCGACTCTTTCAGCAGGTCAACCGCCACTTGGTCAGACTGAAATAGCGCCCGTCCGGCGGTGATCTGTCCGGCCCGGTCGAGGACGCCCATCAGAGTGAAGGCCGTCACTGACTTACCAGAGCCGCTTTCCCCTACAATGCCGACGGTTTCCCCCGGCTGCACGGTAAAGGTGACGGCTTCTAGCGCTTTGACAACGCCGGAGCGGGTCTGAAATTCCACCGCCAGATCATCGACTGCCAGCAGCGGCGCAGCACCGGGATGCGGGCGAGTTAAGACATCGGCAGGTTGAGGCAGGGTCATGGCGTCAAGTCCTCATGCGGGGGTCGATTAAATCACGCAGGCCATCGCCCAGCAGGTTGAAGCAGAACACCGCCAGCATCAGCACCGCCCCCGGAAACAGCGCCAACCACCACTCACCGGAAACAATGTAGGTCGCCCCTTCGGCCACCATAATGCCCCACTCTGGGGTGGGCGGCTGTACCCCCAAGCCAATGAAGGACAGGCCGGCTGCATTCAAAATGGCCCAGCCCATATTCAACGATACGTGCACCATCATCACCGGCAGCACGTTGGGGAATAAATGCTGGGCCATAATCTGCCAGTCGCGATTACCTGTCAGCCGGGCCGCTTCAACATATCCGGCTTCGCGGCGCACCAGCACCTCTGAGCGAATTACCCGCGTATACAGCGGCAAGTTGATAATGGCGGTGGCGTAAATAATGTTGGTGACGGTATTGCCCAAAGCCGCAACCAGTCCCATTGCCAGCACAAATAGGGGAAAGGCCATCAGCGTGTCGATCAGGCGAGAAATTAGGCGATCGCACCAGCCACCAAAATAGCCGGCGCAGAGTCCCAAGACGCTGCCCACAACGAACGACAGGGCTACCGCCACCACGGCAATACCCAAATCTAGCTGTGTGGCAACTATCACCCGGCTAAGCACGTCTCGCCCTAGCTGGTCGGTGCCAAACCAGTGGGCTAAGGAGGGAGGCTGCAGGGCGATCGCCGAGTTGGTTGCCAGCGGCTGATAAGGAGCGATCGCCCGGCCCAAGACAGCCAACAGCACCAGCCCGGCAAACAGGGCAAAAGCGACAAAGGTAATCGGATTTTGGCGGATCACGTAGCGTGTATGCTGCAAGGTAGTCGTCATCCGGCCCTCATTCCCGCTCTGGGATCAATCACGACATAGAGCAAATCAATCAGCAAATTTAGAACGACATAGAGCAGCGCCATCGTTAAAATAAAGCCCTGAATCGGCGCATAGTCAGAGGCAACTAGGGCCTCTACGGCATAGGAGCCAATCCCCGGCCAGGCAAACACTTTCTCCACCAGGATGTTGGCCCCCAAGAGAAAGGAAAAGACC
Source organism: Sphaerothrix gracilis Ecp01 (assembly GCF_030405905.1). Classification (NCBI taxonomy): domain Bacteria; kingdom Bacillati; phylum Cyanobacteriota; class Cyanophyceae; order Nodosilineales; family Nodosilineaceae; genus Sphaerothrix; species Sphaerothrix gracilis. Next base: position 11,625 of record NZ_JASATW010000009.1, on the reverse strand, counting down.
ACCCCCAGCGTGGTGACGACGGGCAGCATGGCATTGCGAAAAGCATAGCCCAACAAAATCTGCCGGGGCGGCAAACCGTTAGAGCGGGCGGTGCGGATGAAGTCGCTAGAGAGAATTGCCAGCATTGAGGCCCGCGTCACTCTGGTCAGGGGGGCTAGGGCAAAAAGTCCCAGGGTGACAGCGGGCAAAAAGAGCTGGGCCGCCGCCACGCGAAAGAGGGCTAAATTGCCGGTCAGCAGGCTATCAATCAGATATAGCCCGGTAATCTGAGGCGGGGCGCTATAGAGCAGGTCTAGACGCCCCAGGGGAGCCGGAACAACGCCTAGCTGGTAATACAGCACGTATACCAAAAACAGCCCCGTGAAGAATGTGGGCAGCGACACCCCCGCTGTCGCCAGCAGCCGGACACCGTGATCCAGCCAGGAGTTGGGCCGGGTGGCGGCCAGGATGCCGAGGGGAATCGCCAGGGCGATCGCGAAAACCAAGCCTGCCAGCGTCAGCTCTAGAGAGGCTGGCAGGCGCGTCATCAGGTCGTACACTACGGTCTGCCCGGTTGTCAGAGAAACGCCTAAGTCCCCCCGCACCAGTTCGCCAATGTAGATCAAAAACTGCTCCGGTAGGCTCTTGTCTAAACCCAGGCTAATCCGCACTTCCTCAATCGCCGCTGGCGTCGCTGCTGGCCCGGCAAAAAAGGCGGCGGGATCTCCTGGCAGCGATCGCGTCAGCAAAAACGTCACAATCACCACCCCAATCACGCTGGGCACCGCCCCCAAAAGGCGACGGCCCGCTATCTTAGCTATAGAATGATGGGCCATCTAAGCTTTCTCCAACTGGCGGAAGTCGAGCTGCCGGTGAAACCAGTACTGATAGCCGCTGATATTGGGCTGCATGGCTACTGACAGCTTTGGCTGTACCAGCGGTACCCTGGGCATTTCCTCCCAGGCTAAGCCAATAAACGCTTTGACGCTTTCCTCATAGGCTGGCTCACCCGGCTCGGTGGCTAGGGCTGTTTCAATCAGCTTGTCCATTGCCGGATTTTGATAGGAACTGCCGTTGAAGGTGGCATCTTGGCCGTGATAGGCGTAGAAAAAGAAATAGTCAGGATAGTTGAGCCAGCCGCCAAAGTTGTTGATAATCATCGGGCGGCTCTTTTCCACCAGCACCGAGCGGAAATTTGCGCCCGGCACCTTCTCAATATTGGCCTGAATGCCAATTTCGGCCAGCGCTTCCTGAATCAAAACCACGGTCGGTTCGGCCCATTCTTTATTGCCCATATCAAACGCGATCGTCGTCTCAAAGCCCTCAGGATAGCCAGACTCCGCCATGAGCTTTTTGGCCCTTTCTAAATCGGTTTTGTAGGGAGTTGGCTGGGGCCAGTCTACGGAGTCGGGGTCAAACTCACCGGCACCGTACATCGGCACCGCCTGACCGTAGAGCGCCGTTTCCATAATGGCGTCGTAGGGAGTGGCATAGGCCACTGCCTGCCGCACTTTGGTATCAGCAAAGGGATTGTCTGCGCCTTTGAGCTGGGGATTGGCGTGCATATCGATGGAGTAGAGACAGTTTTCGACCGGCGTTGAAATCAGGCTGAAATCGCCCATTTCGGCCAGTTCCTTTTGATCTTTTTCCGACAGGTTGAAGTTGATATCCACATCGCCTTTTTCCAGCAGCGCCCGCCGATTGCCCGCTTCCGGCACATTCAGCCAAATGATTTCTTGAATTTGCGGCAGCGGCCCAGACTTCCACGCCTCAAACCGCACTAGAGTAATGCGCTCATTTGGCTTAAACTCTCCCAGCTTATAGGCCCCGCTGCCAGCGTCATTGGCGTTGAGCCACTCGGCGCCCCAGGGGTCGTCTGCGGTCAGATTAGGTTTGACCAATGCCGAATTGATAATGATGGGAATAGGGACGGCCAGATCAATCATGGTCAGCTTGTCAGGCCGCAAAAACTTCACTCGGAAGGTGCGATCGTCTACCGCCTCAAACTGATCTGGACTCTCCAGCGCCCCGGCCTTCATCTGAAAAGTGGGAAAGCCGCCAATAGAAACCGCTCGATCAAAAGACCATTTCACGTCCGCAGCCGTCACCGGAGCGCCGTCGTGAAAAGTCGCGTCCGGGCGCAGTGTGAACGTGACAGAGAGGCCGTCTTCAGCCAGCTCCCAGCTTTCCGCCAGCTCCGGCTCCAGCACCGTGTAGTCATAGGAAACGGAGCCATCCGGCAGCTCTTTCTTGCCAAAGGTCATCAGGCGATCGTACATAGCCCAAGAGACACCATAGGCAGGGCGATTGGTGCCGACCCGGTGCAGATCTAAGCTGTTGGGAAAGCCACCTCCCTGAACCACCGTCAGCTTGGCATCTGTCGCTTTGTCTGCCGCTGTACCCGATGCGGCAGAAGTAGTAGAGGGGCTACTGCTACAGGCTTTCAAGCTGCTAACTAAGGTCATGCCAGCCGCAAATCCCGCGCTGGTTTTCAGTAGATGTCGGCGTTTCATCATGGCTAAAACCTAAGTGAAGAGTAAACTCGTTGGGCTGAATTTATTTTGAGTAAACGTAAAAAATGCTACCGTTTAGAGATAGAAATAACGGGCTTTGCCTATCAGGTTGCAGTTAGCTTAGGGGCGATCGCGGCAAAAAAACGGGAAGAAGTCGGGAAGAAATCGGGAAGATTCTCTGCTTTTGAAACCGGGTTAGTTTTTGTCTAAGAAAAGCTCCTACAGTATTGTTTGTTTATGCTCACTGACCTGATCCACTTTCTCGAAATCCGTGAATTCTGGCTTATCTCGCTATTTGCCGGCGGGCGCAGTTTTAGCCTTAGGGATGACGCTGACGCTGACGGCCACTGCCTGGGTGGGGCGCTGGGAGTCACTTTCCCGTCAGGCTGAATTTCAAAAACAAATCAACAATCTCACCACTGCCTTACAGCGGACAGTCAACCGCTACAACGAACTGTTGCTTTCTATCAGCGATCTCTATACCGCGACAGACAATCAGGTTGATCAGCTAGCCTTCAGGCAATTTGTGCAGCGGGCGGTCACTACTTTTCCCGGCATCCAAGCCTTAGAATGGGCACCGCTGGTGCTGCACAAAGACCGCGCCGACTATGAGCAAAGGCTGCAGGTACAAACGGGGCGAACCGACTTCCAAATTACGGAGCGCCCGCCACAAGGCGGTTCTCTAGTCACAGCCGCCGTCCGTTCTAGCTATGTACCCGTCACGTTTGTAGAACCCTGGCAGACTAATGAGGCCGCTTTAGGTTACGATCTCGCCTCTGATCCCACTCGCCGTCAGGCACTACGGCAGGCTAGAGACACTGGGGCGATCGCCATCAGCGGGCGCATTCAGCTAGTGCAAGAAACCGCAGGCAATCAGTACAGCTTCCTGGTTTTTGTGCCCATCTATCGGCAGGCGGCAGCCACCGTAACCACCAGACAGCAACAGCTACAGGGCTATATTCTAGGCGTCTTTCGAGTTGCCGATGTCGTTGAAGAAGCCTTGGCTGATTTTGACTCCGAAATTGACTTTTATATTTTTGATCAGGCCGCTAGGGCAGAAGAACAGCTATTAGGATTCTACGAAGCGCAAACGCAGCAGGTAAAACCCCAAAACGGCGCTACTCAGCTCAGCGCGATCGCTGGCTGCCCGTTGCGCTCAGACTGTACCCAGCAGATTATTTTAGGTCAGCGCCAGTGGCAAATTGTCTTTTTGCCCACCCGTCCTCACACTCCTCTCTGGAGTACCTTAGCCACCCTATTGATTGGCTCGTTGATGACCATCACGCTGCTGATCTATCTGTCTCGCTGGCAGAGCGAACTGAAACAAACCCGCGAGCTGAGCCAGCTCAAGCTTCGTCTTTTTTCGATGGCCTCCCACGAGCTACGGACGCCGCTGAGCGTAATCGCTATTTCGGCTCAATCGCTGATGGCTAATCAAGGCAGCCTAACCTGGCAACAGCGGCAAAACATCATTGCCAGAATTCAGCTAGCCGCTAAACGTATGGGCCAGCTCGTCAGCGATATTCTGACGCTGACCCGCGCCGAAGCAGGCAAGCTAGAGTTCGCGCCCGAAATTGTCGAACTTGCCCCTTTTTGCCAGCAGCTCTTGGAGCAGGTGCAGCTCAAGCCAGGACAAACGCTCACTTTGCAAGGGGTTAATCCTCAGCAGCGGGTCTATTTGGATAAAAATCTGATGCACTCTATTTTGAGTAACTTACTGGCCAATGCAGCCAAGTATTCGCCCCCAAACAGTCCGATCGAGCTAACGGTCAAGGAAGAAGCGGAAACCCTGCAGTTTCAGGTCAGCGATCGGGGCATTGGGATTCCAGCCGCAACTCAGCCACAAATTTTTGAAGCTTTTTACCGAGGGCAGAATGTCGGCGCGGTGCCCGGAACCGGATTGGGACTGGCGGTGGTTCAAACCTGCACTGACCTCCACGGCGGCCACCTGACGGTTCAGAGCCAGGTGAATGAAGGCACCTGTATTGCTGTCATTCTTCCCCGTATGGAATAAGCAGGCTTAATCTAGGCTGGCTAAGCGATAGCCCAGACCGTGAATTGTTTCAATCAGATTGCGAGCCGCCCCCGCTTGGCGCAGCTTTTGTCGCAGCGCTTTGAGGTGAGCTTTAACCGTTTCCTCACCGGGGGGATCCTGAAGCTGCCAGAGAGATTCCAGAATAAAGTGACGACTCAGCACCCGGCGTCCCTGACGCATGAGCAGTTCTAAGAGGGCAAATTCTTTGGGGGTTAGCCGCAGCGGCGTTTCTTGGTAACTGACTTCGTAGGTAGCAGGGTTGAGGCGAAGCGCACCCCAGGTCAGGGCTAGGCTACTGCTGGTTTGGCCACGCCGCAGCAGGGCGCGAATCTGGGCGATTAGCTCTAGCAGGTCGAAGGGTTTGACCAGGTAAGCATCGGCTCCGGCATCTAAACCCGCAACTTTATCGCGGCTGGTATCTCTGGCCGTCAACATCAGAACCGGAGAATCTATGCCCCGCGATCGCATTCTTTGACACAGAGCTAGCCCATCTAGCTGGGGTAAAGTCACGTCCATCAGCGTCAAATCGTAGGGCAGAATTTGAATTTGCTGCCAGGCTATTTCCCCATCGGGGGCAATATCAACGGTGTAGCGCTGGGCGACAAGAGCTTCTGAGAGGGAGGCGGCTAAATGGCTATCATCTTCCACCAAAAGGATACGCATCTTCAAGTTCCCCTACCTGCCCTACACCGTACCAGCCGCGTCAGCCCAAACTAGCTGCTTAGCTATCATGGGTTGATTTAGCGCCAGACAATGTAAGGTGAGATACATAAACCGGGCTGAGATTTAAGGCTCCCGGCAGCAGCGGCCAGATTGATAAATATTTCTCAATGCAGACCCAATATGGCGCTACTGTCACCCAGAAATAGAGAGAATCCTGGATTTTCAGCTAAGTTTCCTTCCTTAGGTAGAAAGTAGAATTACCAAAGCCCCTCAAAATGACAGCAGATAAGTCTCATTGCCAAGTCAAGACTGACATTGACTGAGACCCTTACCAAATTTTAGAGAAGCATTTGCTATGACTGTTTTACGTCTGTTGACAAATCCTGTCGGTTTCTGGGCACTGCTGCCGGTTGCGCTAGCGGCCTTGGCGCTGCCAGCTCAGGCTCAAAATCCGACGGCGGCTGACCTGGGTACTGAACCGCTACAGCTTGCCCCCGTAGAGGTATCTCAAACAGAACTTTCCCAGCTGATCCCGCGCAACCGCGCTGGCGTCAGCCGTAACTTCATTGGCATCGGCGGCAATATTGGCTTTGATGACGATGCGACCGTAGGAGACTCCGGCTTTGCGGTGATTAGCAAGCTTTCCCTGACGGACAGCCTTTCTCTACGACCCGCAGCGGTAATTGATGAGGATGTGACCTTCATCGTGCCTGTTACCTACAATTTCGTGAACCGAGCCGTTGGGGTAGGGAATCGGGTCGCTGTGCCCTACTTGGGCGGTGGCGTTGCCATTTCTACAGAAGACGATTCTGAAGTGGCGGGTTTAATCAGTGCTGGGGTGGACGTGCCAATTTCTGACCAGTTTACGGCTAATGGTCAGGCCAATCTCAGCATTGCTGATGAGACAGGCTTCAGTATTCTGCTAGGAGTAGGCTACAACTTTGAAGGTCTAAGATAGGCCAGTTTTTGAGATAGGCTTCTCAGCCAAAAAGGCGGACATCAGAGTGATGTCCGCCTTTTTGCTATGTTTCAACCGACCTTAGTTCAAATCAGCATTCGTCGCCGTTTGATGTCGTACCTAGCGACGTAGCCATTAGAGGGATCTTCGTTGGGCTGTTGAAAAGTAAGATTGTTGCGATCGCAGCTCTCTTGTTAAGCAGCAACGGCAACATCGAACTGAGAAAGACTATCGGGCATAAGAAACCTTTGAGTCAAGCGCCGATAGTCGCTGAGATAGCACGCACCTTCGTTAAAACTAACCGCGTGCTATCTCACTCCGGGTGTTCATCACCCCAATGCAGAATCTAGAGGATTACTGCAGGGCTTGCTGGGCCTGCTCAATTTCGGTTTGAGAACCGTTGATCACAATGCGAAACTGGCGAGGAATTGTAGGATCGGCTTTCTGCTGTTCTTTGCGAGAGCGGGCATTGAAAAGCTGCTTGCCGTAGATACCGCCAACAACGCCACCGGCGACGGCAATGCCCAGAATCACTAGCCGATTGAAAAGGGAGTTGTCTAGGGTGCCACCGTTGAAAAACGATAGAGCCGCCGCTGCAATAATGCCCAAAACGCCGCCATAGCCCAGTCCGAGCCAAAGACCGGCTTCACCGCCTGCCGTCGTACCGATAGCTGCTACCTGGCTGCGGGGTTTGATGTAGTCGTCAATCGCGATCTTCTCGTTCGGAATGCCTGCTGCCGTAATGGTGCTCTTGGCTTCAATAGCTGACTGGCGATCGCTGAAGCTAGCAATCACGCTATTGTTTTTGTTCATCGTTTGGCTTGTCATAAATAGCTCCTTAAAGTTCTAAAATTTACTTGTTGTTCTCATGTTTACATTTAGAAACAAATATATTCTCTGCACAGAGAGATATTCTCTAAGCTGAAATAAACACGGATATTTATGGTTCGGGTTCGCGCTCCAGAGCTGCCGCAGCAGGCTCCCTGGCTCAATAGTTCACCCCGGTCGCTGCGATCGCTGCGAGGCCGGGTAGTGCTGCTCGACTTCTGGACTTATAGCTGCATCAACTGTTTGCACATCCTAGACGACCTGCACTATTTAGCCAGCCGCTACGCCGACCACCTGACGATAATTGGCGTTCACAGCGCCAAGTTTGACCACGAGCAAAAGCCAGAAAATGTCCAACAGGCAATACAGCGCTATGGCATCACCCACCCAGTTGTGATCGATGTCGATGGCTGGCTGTGGGATCAGTATGCGGTGCGGGCCTGGCCGACGTTTGTGCTGATTGATCCGGCGGGCTACGTGATAGCGACCCGTTCTGGCGAAGGACAGCGGCCAGCTTTAGAGGCGCTAATTCAGCAGATGACAGCGGCCCCGACTCATACCCCGGCTAGTTCTAGTGGTGCAGCCGCTCAGACGGTTCCAGACAGTCTGCTAGCTTTTCCGCTGGCCGTGCTGGCCGATGAGTCCAGCGACACACTTTTCATTGCTGATACGGGGCACCATCGACTTTTGCTTACCACGCTGGCAGGGCAGCTCAAAGCCATTGTAGGCAGCGGTATTGCCGGGATGCAGGATGGGACTTGGGCCACAGCCCAGTGGCGATCGCCCCAGGGCATGAGCCTAGACTCTTCTGGGCAGCAGCTCTATGTGGCCGATACGGGCAATCATCTTGTCCGACGGGTGGACTTGAGCCAGCAGCAGGTAGCTACCGTCGCCGGGACGGGGGTTCAGAATGCCTGCCTGTTTCCCCACGGCGGCAGGGCGCTAGAGGTACCGCTAAATTCCCCCTGGGATCTGGCTCAGGTAGGCGATCGCCTTTATGTCTCAATGACTGGGGCGCATCAGATTTGGCAAATTGATCTAACGCGTAGCACCAGTCAAACCCTGATTGGCACTGGGGCTGAATTTTGCGTCGATGGCAGCGTGGCCGAGGCGGCCTTTGCCCAGCCCAGTGGCCTCACCACCAACGGTCAGACCCTCTTCGTAGCCGATAGCGAAACTAGCTCCATCCGCGCGGTCACGCTGACCGAGCCGCCAACGGTGCGCACTCTCTGCGGCAGCGGCCAGCTCTTTGGCTTTGGCGATCGCGATGGCATTGGCTCTAGGGCGCGGCTGCAGCACTGCTTAGGAGTGGCCGCTGAGGGCGGAGTGCTGTGGATTGCCGATACTTACAATCACAAAATCAAACGCCTCAACCTGCAAACCCAAGCCTGCACAACCCAGTGGCCCCAACAGGCAGCTCAGCTAGCGGAACCCTCCGGCCTCGCCCTTACCGCTGATCATCTATATATTGCTGACACTAACCATCACGCCATACACCGAGTTGACCTAACCTCTGGCGCCCTGACAACGCTGGCGATCGCCGCTGTCTGCACACCGGAAACCCCTTGCTAGGAATCGCTATTGTAGGAGATGAGAACTGTCTTTGGGCAGCTCATGTTAGAACATCAGCGGAAATTGCTGGTCGATTAGGTGAAACGTGGCTTACGGTGCCTTTTCTGAACCGCTTAAAGATAGAAGCCTAATTTTTTGACTCAAAAAAGACCGATCGGTTTTAATACCGGCAAGATTACATTATTTACTAGGAGCCGCCATGCTGACGTTTTATTACCATCCCCTATCGCCCATTGCCCGCCGGGTCTGGCTAGCGCTGCTAGAAAAGGCTCTGCCCTTTGAACCTGTAATCGTCAATCTCACCGGGGAACAGTTCCAAGCCGACTTTTTGGCAATTAGTCCCTTTCACCACGTACCAGTACTGATAGACGACGGCCAGCGCATTTTGGAGTCTTTGGCCATTTTGACCTATTTAGAAGCTCAGTACCCAACGCTATCGCTCAGCCCCTCAGAGCCAAGGGCGATCGCCCGCATGAGTATGGTGCAGATGGTCACGGTCAATGAGCTGACAACAAAGCTGCCCGCTCTGGTCTTAGCCAGTGAAGCTTCTGGCTTTGATGAACCCCTCAGCCAACATCTGGCTACGGTGCTGAGCTTTCTTGACCAGCAACTCGGTGGGGCAGCCTTTTTTGGCGGCGATCGCCTGTCTTTAGCAGACATTACCGCCGGAGCAACATTTCCCCTATTGAAGCGGCTCGGCGTTGAGTGGCAGACCTATCCTGCGATTGCCGCCTGGTTTGAGCGCATTACCGCTCGTCCTGCCTGGCAGCAAACGGAACCAGACGAGGCAGACTTTGCCATTTGGAAACGCTGGATCTTGCTGATGATCAAGCGACGACAGCGGCAACTGGCCCGGACCTAAAACCTACCAGCCCACTCCTAAAGGAGCCACCCGCGCCCCTCATTGCCCTAAACGAAATCCAGCATCAACGTCTTTAGGAAATCTCACTGGCCGCCGCCACAGGGGCGATCGCCGCGAGAGAGGGAGGCTCAGGCGGCTTCTAGTTCAAGCCAGATCACAAGCCAGATTATCGGTTGTGAGATAGCACTCAGTTGTTAAGTTACAACCTATGAGAATTTGAGAATTCCGGAATTCTCAAGGTCGTAGTTGTTTTAATGCCCTCAGCTTGTCTATGAGCTGCATCAAAAGCAAAATGCAGCCCATGAAAGCTGCATTTTGTTTCAGGGCTGATGGGTGCTTCAACCAAATCTCGAAACTAAATCTCGAACAGAACCTTCAAACGCTGCCAGTAGCTTTTCAATCTTGGGCAAAAGTCAAACCAGGATCTGGGTTCTCCGTTCCCAAGCGCTGACCGTAGCGCTGATCGTAGTGACCGTGACATCAAGTATGTCTTCTACAACGCCTAGGGCACAAAGATGGGTTCATTCCTAAGAAGGGTGTAGGAGACACAGCTTTGCGGCTACATCTGGGATATCGCTCGGGGAAAACAGCCATGTAGCGCAAAAGATATGCTGCTACCGCGATTTGGATGCGGCTTCAAGCAGCAACCGAAGCGAGGGATTGAAACGGTGTCAGTCGGCATTGACCCAATCGGTTGTCCTGATTAGAGCGATGCTTTCCCAGCCCAATAGAGAAACGAAGAGGTAATAAAGAATATGGATGGTGGCGGTTTTTGGAGTCTATACGGAGAGGCAGCTCTGACTTCTCTGGGCTATTTTTGGCAGGCGCTGTGGGCTTTTGTTTTAGGCTATATCATTAGCAGCATGATTCAGGTGTTTGTCACCCGCGATCGGATGCAAAAGGTCATGGGAGAAGCCGGACGCGGCAGCGTAGCGCTCGGTACTTTCTTTGGCTTTATTTCAAGTTCCTGCAGCTTTGCCGCTCTGGCCACCACCAAGTCTCTGTTTAAAAAAGGGGCGGGTTTTGTTCCGGCAATGGCATTTTTGCTGGCTTCTACCAACCTGGTAATTGAACTGGGCATCATTATTGCCGTATTTCTCGGCTGGCAGTTTGTGGTGGGTGAGTATGTCGGCGGCATCCTGCTGATTCTATTTGGCTGGCTGTTTTACAAGCTGACGCGCCCCAAAGACATGATTCGCCAAGCGCGGCGGCGACTGCGAGAGCAGGAAGGGGAAGATGAGAGCGGAGAGGGGCAAACCAATTGGAAAGAGAAGCTGCAAAGCCAAGAAGGCTGGGAGCAGGTAGCCCGCAAATACTTCATGGAATGGGGTATGGTCTGGAAAGACGTGACGGTAGGCTTCACCATCGCCGGAATTATTTCCGCTTTTGTGCCCTCGGCCTTTTTTCAAACTCTGTTTATAGGGGCAGGTCAGGATGGTGGCCTCAGCTTTTTAGCCGTATTGGAGAATATTATCATCGGCCCTATCGCGGCTTTCTTTACCTTCATTGGCTCAATGGGCAATATTCCCCTAGCGGCGATTCTCTACAGCAATGGGGTCAGCTTTGGCGGGGTCATGGCCTTCATCTTTAGTGACCTAGTGGTGTTTCCAGTCATTCGGGTCAACGCTAAATACTACGGCTGGAAGATGGCGCTGTATATTTTGGGGCTGTTGTTTGCGGCGCTGATTGCTACTTCTTTAGTGCTGCACTACGGCTTTAGCCTGCTGGGAATTTTGCCCCAGGGGGCTAGCGGTGGCAGCGGTCAGGAAAACCGCTTTGCCATTGACTATACGTTTTTCCTCAATCTGGCCTTTCTGGCAGTCACCGGCATTCTAGCTGGACTACGGTTCAGCGATGAATCCAAATCAGGGCACGATCACGGCGGCGGGCGGAGTATTGTGGAGACAGTCTTATTTTGGCTGGCGATCGCTTCTTATATCTGGCTAGGCGGCGGACTGCTGGCGGTATGGTTGGGCTGATTAGGGATATGGCGTAGGGCAGGACAGGAGAGACAAAAAAAACTTATTTTGGGTATGAACAGGACTTACGCATTGACAGTTGAGTAAATTTGTGGGTTGAAATTCAAAGGTGTTGCATCCCTTAGTCCTTTGCGTATTCTCACTAAACCCTCCACCGCTCATTGCACGCTCAATCTCTATGTGCGCTATCTGCTGGCCCAACCACAAGGGTCTGGCTGTTGCGAACTGGCTGAGAT
>NZ_JASATW010000089.1:0-2307 GCF_030405905.1 Sphaerothrix gracilis Ecp01 | reverse complement strand
CCGCAGTATAGCTGTTAGCAATAATTGTGTAGACTCCAGTAGTCGGCAGAGTTACTGTGATGCGTGAGTTAGTCCCCCCGGCTCCATCGTCATTCTGGGCAATAGTGTTTCCCTCTGGGCCTATCAAGATGAGATAGGTGTCAAACTCATCACTGCTCAGCTCAATCGTGAGGCTCTCGTTAGCAGCCCCTTGAAAAGTATGAGATTGATAGAAACTGCCGTCTTCTTCCCGTACGGGAGAGTTTTGATTTAGCTGACCCGTCACCACTTCAGGACTGCGAGTCGTTTGCTGAGCAACGACAGTTGGTGCAGCGGATCTAGCAAAACTCACATCACCGATCAAAACCGTACAGAAACCTGACAACGCCAGCAACCAATGCCATTTTCTCTGACCAAAGCTGGAAAGAATGTTCATTATGCGGTAAAGAAGCTTGCTTTTCTGTTGTTACAAAGTTGAGAGGGCAAATTCCAGAGATAAGACTTTTACACCCTCGCAAGCTAGCACGGCTTTTTCCCAAAGTAGGCCAACTTAATACTCTGCAATGGCTCTGGCAGTAGATAATTCAGCACATCAGGCTAAAAACCAGCCGGAGTCAATGACAAGATCCTACATAGTTAAGCCGACAGAAAAGGGTTCTTTCTCACTTTAGGTGAAGCTTTAGAGTGAAGCAGCGAAACGAGAGAGAAGCAGGGCCATTTTAGTGTTTGTGAATGAGCCGATCAGGAGAATTTTGGTATTGAAGGCCGAGATCGCTCACTCCAGGCAGACGTTCCCAATACCGGTCACACTTTTCTATTCCGGCCCATATAGAAAAGGAAGGCTATAGATAAAGTAATCAACTAGCGAGTAAGAAGGGTTTTGTCAGGAGTTCAGGCGAGGCACGACCAAACATTTGTCGTTTAATCGTTCTGGCATCAGTTTCAACATCAACCTGCAGGAGATTATCAATTTGCTGTTTTCCCTCTGCTGTAAGGCTCTCTGTGACCCGCTGATAAATGTCTGAGTTGGCTGCATTGCGAATACTGCGAGCAGTTCTCAAGAGTGTACTAAAGCCTGGAAGTTCATAGCGTTGCCGAACTAATTCTTCGATAGCGATATTGACTAAATCGACCAAATCATGTTTGCTGATAACGGCAAATTGCATCGCCGCCACCATCACAGCCTGTGCTTCTAATTTGTAGGGACGTAGGTTCAAAACATTCCGGATAATAGCCAAGTGCCTTTTTCGGGTGGCCGAGGTGTCATAACCCACTAAATCTGCTCTAGTGATCGCGCTCTGGCTGATGACAACGATGTGTTGAACGATAGCTGCAGGCACCTCTGAAATTAAGACAGGATAGCCAAGGCGTTGAAATGTTTTTAGCAGAATCAAGAAGCCGACACGGGCTGTTGATCCTTTAGTGGATTGCTGAGCTAACTGGATTTCATCAGTAGTAGGAGTATAAATAGATTCAAGTTCTCGTTCTGTGGGATTTGCTTTTAAGCGAGGATAGGCTGTATCTGAGACCGTGGGCATAGGTAAATATCTCCTCAAAACGCTCCTGAAGGAGACTACCAGACCTAGACACAAGACAATACTGAAGTCGTGAATCGCCCCTGAGATTGTTCTGTCTCAAAATTGGATGCCTTGCTACACAAGGGCGTAAAATCAAATGGCCCTTTTTCGTCAGGATCTTGCCCGTCACCGAGGTGCAGGCTAACCGCAGTCCGTATGATGGCGACTGGCTCTACTGGGCTACTAGAAACGGCCAATCGCCCCTCATCCGGCCTACTACGGCTCGCTTGCTCAAGCGCCAGAAGGGCCGTTGCAGTGCTTGCAACTTGTTCTTCATGCACGGTGATGTCATCGAACTCGACCACATCTTGCCTCGCTCCCAAGGCGGGCTGGATGTTTCCTCCAATTGGCAACTCCTGCACAGGCATTGTCACCACACCAAATCCGCCGCTGAGCGGCGCTCAGCTAGCAGCAGAGAGGTCTGATTGTCACTCACCAAGTCGTTGAGGAGCCGGATGAAGGGAAACTTTCACGTCCGGTTCTGTAGACCATCGGCGGGGGCGACCCTGCCGATGAGTTTAACCACCCAAGCGCTCTACCTGCGCGGCAGCACTGACTTCGCCAGCGTGGCTGACTATCAAGCCTTTATTAGCGGCATTGTGGCTAAGCTCAATCAGCAGCACCAGGCGAAGTTTGCCGAAGAGCAGAAGCACTTGCAGCCTTTACCGCCCAAACGGATAGCGGACTATGAAGTGCTGACAGCAAGAGTCAGCAGTCGCAGCACCATTGATGTGCGCTGTATTCTCTACAC
>NZ_JASATW010000088.1:0-2349 GCF_030405905.1 Sphaerothrix gracilis Ecp01 | reverse complement strand
CTCGAGGTCCCGATAGCTCAAGGCATAGCGGCAGTACCAACGGATGTTGAGCAGTATGACTTCAGGCTGAAAGTGCTTCCACTTGAACAGGGCAGGATGAGACATGAAGGTGAAGTTGGTGGTAGATGACATGAGGAAATCGGTCTCCTAATCTACCACTCCTGAGTTTTTGCGACAGAACCAAATTTAATGCCCTCACCCGTGAGATGGAGATGGTGCGCACGCAGCTCAGACTGGAAAATCGAAGTTTACAGGCACGCTATGACCAGATGCAAGCCGAGCGGGACGATCTACAGCTTGAAATTTGGGAACTTGAGGACCTGATCGAAGAGTTGTTTGGTTTGCTAACCGCGACGAGCGCGTCAAGCTCTGATGCTGAGCTGGCGCCAATTGAGGAACCCCCGCAAACTCAGGCTCTACCAGCAGTAATTCCAGCAAAGCTGCCGACAGTTGATCTATCAACTACTAAGCTGGCTCTAGTCGGTGGGCATCATACTACTCGACGCGGGGTGATTCAGGCGCTATCACAGTATCATGGCTTAACCCAATGGGTAGAATTGCCCCCGTTTAGCAAGCATGGGTTTGGTCGAAGCACGATTAAGGCAAAAATTTGGGACTGCGACCTGATTGTGCTGATTACGGGATATATGAAGCACCAACAGACTGATAGCATTATGCAGTTGAGGAAGGGGGGAAGCTTATCAGGCGAGGTCTTACTATTGAGCCGTCGTGGGAAGAGTGGAGTAGTGCGAGAAATTTTGGCTCACGTGAGTCAAAAGAATTGTTAACCCTAGCGTTGGGAGATTGCCGCCTAGAGAATTGACTGCTAATCTGAGGGGGCCTGCCGATCCTTGAAAACCGCATAACTTCGTTGACCCCCTCAGATTGCTTTCCGTGCAAGGGTTTGAGCCCTGTTTGAAGGGGGGTTATTGACAGTGATTCTCATTTATTCGGCCTTGAAACAGACCCCCTCAGATTTGGGGTGTTGAAAGCCTTGCCCAGCAAGGGCTCCAGATCGAGGGGGTTTCAATCTCATTACCCCGAAAGGGGACGGAAACCCTCAATGTCGCCAATTCCACGCTCAATGGCGTGTTTCAATCTCATTACCCCGAAAGGGGACGGAAACCATGAAGCACGCTTATTCTCCTCTTCCAGGACTTGTTTCAATCTCATTACCCCGAAAGGGGACGGAAACTCTTCCAGCTTAGCTTGCCTAAGTTTTGGATCTACAGTGTTTCAATCTCATTACCCCGAAAGGGGACGGAAACCATTAAGCAGACCGTGCCTGCCTGGGCCGCCTGCAAAACGCGTTTCAATCTCATTACCCCGAAAGGGGACGGAAACGTTACATGGAGCTCATAAACTTTGTATGAGCTCAGTGGGTTTCAATCTCATTACCCCGAAAGGGGACGGAAACCGTACTCCGGAAGCTTACGAACAGTCGTAATCTCACCGTTTCAATCTCATTACCCCGAAAGGGGACGGAAACTGTATATTCCAAAAATAAAATTTTATAAACAAAGTGTTTCAATCTCATTACCCCGAAAGGGGACGGAAACTCTTGAGTCCACTTTTTAGCAGCTATGATCTGGTTTCAATCTCATTACCCCAAAAGGGGACGGAAACATTTCGTTGTCTTTTTGAACTTCTTTATATCCTGTTTCAATCTCATTACCCCGAAAGGGGACGGAAACGGGAAGCACAAATTGCCCGCCAAATAGCAATAAGAAGGTTTCAATCTCATTACCCCGAAAGGGGACGGAAACAATACAACTGGGCAACTGACTGACTGTTGGTTGTAGTCAGGTTTCAATCTCATTACCCCGAAAGGGGACGGAAACCTGCGGCTGATTTGAAAGGAACCATAATATCCCCCTGGTTTCAATCTCATTACCCCGAAAGGGGACGGAAACATCTGCGCCAGCGTAGCGTTGAGCCGGTTGTGACGTTTCAATCTCATTACCCCGAAAGGGGACGGAAACCTTAACCAAGGTAGAAGTTAGAAGGCAAAAGTATGAAAGGGATGGCGTACAAGATGTTGGAGTCGATGCTACGAGAAGTCTGCAACTCTATGCGATAGGTGCTCGCTTTTGAACCTATCTCAACCCCTGCCTTCTGTCTCTATTTCTGCCTTCTGCCTTCCGTCCTCTGCTTTCTAAACTTTCCTTCCCTTCTGCCTTCTTATTTCTGCCTTTTAATCCTATGCCTGCTGCTCCAAAGGCAACTCACCCCCTAACGCCACCGCCACTAGAGACCCTAGCCCAGCTAGGAATCCTACCTGAACGTGTTCGTTTCGTGGAGCCGCGATCGCGCCGTGCTCACTGCCAGGCCATCATCAACTGGCTAACG
>NZ_JASATW010000087.1:0-2398 GCF_030405905.1 Sphaerothrix gracilis Ecp01 | reverse complement strand
ATTCCAAAAAACGTTGCTGGCACTGCGATCGCTGTGTTGCTTATACGCTTGTCTGTTGCTGTGCTGTTGTTCTATACGCCGTAGTGCGATCGCTTTTATACTTGCAAGCTTTGTTCTGCATTTTCCTTGCTCCGTAAAAGCGCTGCTGTGTAAGCGTTTTAGCGTCTTTGCTCATGCGATCGTTTCTTGCCTCTGCGTTGAGATATGCATAAAGCTGTATACATGCATTAAACTTGCTTGTTTTGAATGTATGTTTTGAACGTATACTTAGCGTGTACATGCTGTGCCTTTCACTTGCATAGGAGCCAGAGCACTGGTGCTATCCTATCGGCTTCCTTGATGCGATCGCGCTAAGCTCAAGGAGAGCTTACAAGCATTCTTAGTGTGCTGCAGAACCCTGGGGCCATCCCTTCTTCGGACTCTGTGTCGAGCCCACAAAAGCGATCGCTGGCTGCTCTTACTCTACTTTGTATCAGTGCAAAACCCTCTCGGGCGATCGCGTTATTGACTTGGAAACTATCATTCACGCGATCGCTGGTAGTGGAGGCTGTTGTTGTTTCTTAGGAGCTTGGCATAGGCCGTTTCGTAGCATGATAGGCAAGAAAACTCCTCTCTGCCTCTATGAATAC
This sequence comes from Sphaerothrix gracilis Ecp01, assembly GCF_030405905.1. NCBI lineage: Bacteria > Bacillati > Cyanobacteriota > Cyanophyceae > Nodosilineales > Nodosilineaceae > Sphaerothrix > Sphaerothrix gracilis. The sequence continues at coordinate 1,769 of NZ_JASATW010000087.1, read as the reverse complement.
AGATAGCCCTGTCTCTGACAGCGTCATCGATCAAATGATCGACCTGCGATTGCAACTCGCTCAACTCGAACACAAAATTGATACCCTCATGCCCGCTTTCTTTGATGCCTGCTCAGCTCAAGAGCTCACTCAGTTTAGACATAAGCATGGAATCATCTGTCGTCGGCTTACGCCCGGCAAATGGGACTATCCTAGCGATATCCTGAAGCAGGAAAAACGCCTCAAGCTGCTTAAACAGCAATTTCAGCAAACCCATGAACCTACAGCTGGGCGTGAAGTTACCTGGTCTATTCGACTGACTCTTTAGCTCTAGTCTTAGCTCGTCAGCACCATTTTCATAAACAACAGCTCACAGCGATCGCATTGGCCTGTTTGCCAGTAGCTCGGCAGCTGGAAAGCACTTTGACATTGGGGACATTGGAAAAGCAACGGCCGTTGGTGCACTTGGCAGTTAGGCTCGTCGGCTAGCTGCCAAGTCAGTTTATGCCAAGGGGCCGTTTTATAGCACTGGGCACACAGGCGTGTGGGCCAATGCAGCCGGATGCTTTGAGGAAACCACATTGAACGCAACCGCCCCTCTTCTACTCCTGTGAGCTGTGAGAGCTGCTCCAGGTCCTTCGCGCTCGGTCTACGACGGCGCGAAGGACTTTCCCAATAGGACACGATGTAGGGTCTTTTGCCCAGCATCGCCGATAAATGCCCACTGCTTAGATAGTTCGCTCGGCGAAAGCGGCCTAGAAAGTGGCTAAAGCTCTCCTCTTCGTAGGGCGCTACTTGAAATAGCCAGGGCTGAAGAGATCGTTTTACTGGCCTTGGAAGGCTCATTAGGGACCCTCTATGGAGATAATGGCTATCTAACTAGCGAGCACTCTTTGACCACCTGCTTGAGCCGTTTAAGACTAATATGCAACTCTCCCTGTTGCAGTGCTTGAATGGCCGCATCGCGCAGTATTTGATCCAATAGTCCAATACAGCCGCGGGTTCCCTGAATAAGCAACTGTTGCGCTTTGGCGCTGGTTAGGTTTGACGGCTCAGGCAGTTTGAGCACATTCTCCTCCCAAAGAGCTGTCGTCTCAAGCAACTCCTCTGCGCCTAGTCGAGGATAGCGATAGGTCGCTAGAAATCGGTATTCCACTTGTTCATCTCGCTGCACCACAGCATTCAAACGATCCGTTCCTACTAGCACTGCCGCGATGTCGAGTTCTTGAGCAATATCGCGGATTTCCCCTAAAGCCGGTAAGCTGGCACGTTGGGCCTCATCGAAGATGATCATCTCAACTTGGCAGCTCTCCAGCACACGGTACACTCGCTTGCGCAAATCCATGATGCGACCCCGCGTTGCCTGATACTGCAGGCGATCTAGCAAGCCGACTAACAGACTACTGAGCGATAAGCCTTCTGGACATTGCCAATACAGCACGGGGACAATGGGCGATTGCCCAGGGAACTGGGTCGCTCGACTCTTGAGGTGATACGTATCGCAGCTAATGGTCTTACCAGTTCTCGAATCACCCACGACTCGGCACGGTTGGCGTGCTAGACGCTTCCTTTCCAACCAGCCGTGAAAGTCTTGCATCTGCGGTGTCTATCAAATGTCAAGGGTTTAGCGTGACGCGACAGCTAGATAGGCGAGTTTGCAAATCTGCGAGCGCGATCGGCAATTGCAAGACTCCCTTGTCGCGACAACTATGATCAAAATGACAACTATGATCGCTAATGCGGTTAATCTCGATTTGCGGTATTTGGCTCAGTTGAGTGAGCCGAGCGAG
>NZ_JASATW010000086.1:0-2637 GCF_030405905.1 Sphaerothrix gracilis Ecp01 | reverse complement strand
CCTTCCCTGTAGGGGAAGGTGGCGCCGCGCGAAGCGCGGTGACGGATGGGGCGCGCCGCCAGGCGCGTTCCGCGCAGCGGAAACCCCACGCCGGCCTCGCCTTGCCGCCGGCCGATTCCGGCTGCGCCGAACACGCCTCCGGCGTGCCCCATCCGTCTCGCCGCTCCGCGGCGATCCACCTCCCCCTACAAAGGAGAGGCGCCTGCGCTGGGCGGTGAGCTCCGCGACGGGCCACGCCGGTACAGGACGATCGCAACGCATCGGTGTTGGCGCTTCACCTTCGAGGTGCCAGGACAGCCGACGGCTTGCCAGCTGCAAATTCGCAGCGGTTCTTTCAATCCTGCTTACAAAAAATCTCAAAGCGGTCCAGAATATGCTTTAATTGTTTATCGATTCTCTCCTTCGGCATATCATCAATTAAATTTGAAAAAGTGAGTGAGCTTCCGAAATTCTCATCGAGAGCCGACGAGAGGCGGCCAACAAGCTTTTTGCCCGGGAGAACAGAGAATCTATAGTTCACATCCGCCCAATGCTGGTTTATTTCCTTAGACTTTGCTTCGTGTAGAGTGGCTTTTGAAATGCCATTTGAACGCTTAAGCATGAAGTCAACGTAGTGCGTAATCAACTGAGCCTCAGCTTGAAAACGCATATCCGCAGTAACTTCATTGATGATTGCCAGCGCTGCTTCTTCCGGCAACACCTTACCCCTTGCAGAGACGGCCTTCTGCATTGTTTTGATCAAACTGTCTCGATCAAGAAAATAATTTTCAATTTCCTTGCGTTCTAAAACGTGACATTCAAGATCTGCTTCGGACATCTCCGATAGAAATACGGCCACCTCCTCAGAACACCGGTAGTCTCGGTCAAAGAGACAAATGGCTTGCAGCTTCAGCTCAAGTATTTTCTCGAAAGCCCACAAGGCGCTTTTGACACGAACGGCCTGAGAGAACCCCTCTGTCTTTAAGACGAGAATATCAGTACTCGTCGCAAAATGATTATAATCGCATCGCTTTGCCAGTCGACGCAGAAGTTTGCTATCATCTCCCTCGAAAAAAATGACTTTCTTTGCTCGAGAGAGGCGTGAGAACGCGACATTCTCAACGGAACCCAGGTAAGCAAGTATTTTCTGAAAATCGTCTTCCTCGGCGATACGCTTACCTGTTCTAAAACGTGCATTCACGGATACAACATCACGTTCATCAACTTCATTAATTATTTCGACGGCATGCGTTGCCAGAATAGTCTGCTGAAAGCGTTGTGAAACGAAGCGAGTAAGTCGCCGCTGTAAGTCTGGATGCAGGTAAACATCTGGCTCGTCTATTACGACGCTTGCTGAATGCGATGCACTAAGAATATGAGTTAACACCTGGAGCCAAACTTGAAATCCAAACCCTGACCAGTAAATCTCACGATCGTGTCTATTCTCAGAAAAAAACATCCGCACGTAGTTCGGCAAGCCACGAACCAACTCCGGCTTTGAAATACTTACACCCGGCCAACTCTCTTCGACGAGTGCGCGAAACTCTAGAAATTCTTCATCAGATTTACGAAACCAGATATTTCTGAAAGCTCGACTAGAGCAGATCGCTTCCTGATGGAATCGCGGGAGGGATTCCCTTCGTGGCTGGTTCGTGATTCACGGTAGAGGCTGGCGGAGGAGGCCAGCCTCCATGACGAAGCCCCTCTCGATGGATCTGAGGCAGCGCGTCCTCGCCGCGATTGATTCCGGAATGAGCCGCCATGCCGCGGCGGCGCGGTTCGGGATCGCGCCGTCCACGGCGGTGAAGTGGTTCGACCTTCGGCGCAAGACGGGCTCGGTCGCGCCGCGGGCGCAAGGCGGCGACACGCGGTCGAGCCGGATCGAGGCGCTCGGCCCCGCGATCCTCGCAATGGTGGAGGAGGCGCCCGATCTCACCCTGGTCGAGATCGCCGAGCGTCTCGAGCGCGAGCACGGCGAACGCTTCGCGCCCTCGACGGTGCACCGCTTCTTCGGCCGTCACGGCCTGACGTTCAAAAAAAGTCCGCCCACGCCAGCGAGCAGGACCGCGCCGACGTCGCCGCGGCCCGCGAGGCCTGGTTCGAGGAGCAGCCCGATCTGGACCCGCAGCGGCTGATCTTCATCGACGAGACCTGGCTCAACACCAAGATGACGCGGCTGCGGGGCCGCGCCCCCGAAGGCGAGCGCCTGCGCGCCGGCGTCCCTCACGGTCACTGGCGCACCACCACCTTCGTGGCCGGGCTCAGGATCGGCGGGATCGATGCGCCGATGCTGATCGACGGCGCGATCAACGGGGCGAGCTTCCTCGCCTACGTCCAGCAGGTCCTGGTACCGACGCTGAACCCCGGCGACGTGGTGATCATGGACAACCTCGCCAGCCACAAGACCCCCGCCGTGCGCGAGGCCATCGAGACCGCAGGGGCCGAGCTGCGCTTCCTGCCGCCATACAGCCCGGACTTCAACCCCATCGAGAACGCCTTCGCCAAGCTCAAGGCCCTGCTCAGGAAAGTCGCAGCCCGGACGCGCGACGCCCTCTGGAGCGCCGTCGCCGACGCCATCGAGGCCTTCCCCCCAGCAGAATGCGCAAACTTCTTCACCGCCGCAGGTTATGAACCCGAGTGGTGAGAATCTGCTCTAGC
>NZ_JASATW010000085.1:0-2639 GCF_030405905.1 Sphaerothrix gracilis Ecp01 | reverse complement strand
AGTGGATAAACCGGAGCATGTTGACCCCTCAAATCCGGCAGAAAATTTAGATACTCAATGCTCTTTTTGAGCTTGAAACGCATGCCAATCCGGCAGATACTGACCCCCTAAAAATAATGACGTTGACTTGTACCGGAGCAAATTGACCCCTTAAGGTTATGATTCCGGAGTAAGTTGACCCCTCAAAACTCAAGGTTTTGGTTTTTTAGCGATCATCAACCATCGCTAAAAAGACCCCTATGGCAGGTAAACCAAAACCTATGAGTCAGATAAAACAACTTATTCTGCTGCATCAACAAGGCAAAGGACGCAAGACCATTGCCCGCACATTAGGCATAAGTAAAAACACAGTTAAAGTATACCTGGAGAAGCTCAAAAGCCTAACTACCATCAAAGATGGCAAAGGCTACACAATAGAAGAGCTATTCAGAATGGAGCATCCGGTACTGGAGGCAAGGTTTCATCCGGGTAATCCTGCCTATAAGGACGACAGGTATGAAGATCTTAAAGCCAGACTGGACTACTACTTTAGTGAGCTTGGAGAACGAGGCGTCAACAAGAAACTGCTTTGGGATGAATACAGGCAGTCTAACCCAGATGGTTATAGTTACTCCCAGTTCTGTTATCACCTTCATCAGCAACAGGTAGCCCGCAGACCATCGGCAGTGCTACACCATCAGCCTGGAGAGAAGCTCTACATTGACTTTGCAGGCAAGCCATTGAGCTATGTGGATAAGTCCACCGGTGAGGAGATCAAGTGCCAGGTATTTACTGCTTGCCTACCCTTCTCTGACTATAGCTTTGTGATGGCTGTGCGGAGCCAGTCCACTGAAGATTTCCTCCATGCTCTTTCTTGCTGTCTAAATGAACTTGGTGGAGTACCGCTGGCACTGGTATCGGATAATCTAAAGGCTGTGGTAGTTAAGACCAACCGATATGAACCTGAGATCAACAGAGCATTAGAAGATTTTGCCAATCACTATGGCACTACGGTAGTGCCTGCCAGGGTTCGTAAACCCAAGGATAAAGCGCTAGTAGAGAATCAGGTTAAACTTATTTATAGCCGGGTATATGCTAAATTGCGTCACATGGTCTTCTTTGATCTGCATTCTCTCAATGCAGCGATCAAGGAGAAAGTCAGAGATCACAACCAGACCCGTATGCAACAGAAGCCTTATTGCCGGGAGGAACGCTTCTTATCTGAAGAGAAGAGGTGCTTACTTCCTTTACCTGAGGAAAGGTACCAGATCAAGTACTACCGGGAACTGAGAGTAGCCAAGAACAATCACATATATCTCTCTGAAGATAAACACTACTATAGCGTGCCCTATAGACATATTAATTGCAAAGTCAAAGTCATCTATACTCGCAGCATGGTCTATATCTTTTCCAAAGGAGAACAGGTAGCTGTGCATATTAGGAACTTTCACCAGGGTGGTTATTCTACTATCAAAGAGCATCTCTGTTCGCAGCACCAACATTACAAAGACAGGAGCCCGGAATACTATCGCAAACAGGCAGCAAAGAAATCAACTGCACTCCATGAACTGGTATGTCGCATCTTTAAGCAGAACAGGTATCCTGAGCAGCTTTACAGAACCTGTGATGGTTTGTTTGGCCTGGAAAGGAAGACTGATCCTGAACATTTTGAGAAGGCCTGCAAGATGGCTCTAGATTGCCAGAACTATACCTACAGCTTCGTGATGAATGTACTGGAAAATAAGATGACAGAGGCTCAAACCACCATCTCTGAAAAGCCTCTGCCCAAGCATGGCAATCTTAGAGGGAAAGAACATTATCAACAATTAGAACTAAACTATAAAAGTCAATGAACCAATTAGAAAACCAAATGAGCAAACTCAAGTTGCATGGAATGATCAAAACCTGGACAGCCTTGCAGGAGACCAGAAAACTTCATGAAATATCCTTACTAGATGGCCTGGAACTACTCCTTCAGGCCGAAGAGCAGGAAAGGGATTTGCGTAAGTTTAAAAGATTAGAATACAATGCTGGCTTCCGCTACAAAGCATCCATTGAGGAACTCCGCTTTGATCAGAAAAGAGGCATAGATAAAAATCTGATTACCGGTCTGGCTACTGGTGAATACATCCAAAAAGGTGAGTCAGTCCTTGTGACCGGGGCTACTGGCTGCGGTAAAAGCTTCCTTTCCTCTGCGCTGGGACACCATGCCTGTCTGATGGGGTTTAAGGTAGCTTATTTTAACACACAGAAACTACTGCTCAAAACCAAGATGGCTCGTCTTGAAGGCACCATCTACAAGTTCTTTGAGAAGTTGGCTAAAACTGATCTACTGATATTAGATGACTTTGGCCTGACCCACCTGGAAAAGCAACAGCAGATGGATCTAATGGAAATCATTGAGGACAGACATGGCGCCAGATCAACCATTATTGCCAGTCAGTTACCCGTTGCCAGTTGGTATGATGTCATAGGCGAAGAAACCATAGCCGATGCTATACTGGATAGGCTGGTCCATACTTCTTACAGAATTGACATCAAAGGTGAGAGTCTAAGAAAAAAAGTGTAAAATTGTCATACCATCGGGTTCTTCAAAACCAAACCTGAATTAGGGGGTCAATATCTCCGGTACAGGGGTCAACATCACCGGAATATCCACT
>NZ_JASATW010000084.1:0-2643 GCF_030405905.1 Sphaerothrix gracilis Ecp01 | reverse complement strand
AACTTTGAGCTGAGCGAGCACTAAGCGGTTTTCGCTAGCCCAAGCGCTGACCATGTGAATTGCCCCTTTCCCTTTGCCTCGGTCGTAGGAACGGCGCACGCTTTTGCCATCTATTGCCACAACCTCGCCTTCGCTTAGCTGCGCAATCGCCTCAATCCAACTGGCAAAGCTGTTTTGCAATTGGTCTGGGTCCAGCATCGCAAACAGACGACTGATGGTGTCGTGCGAGGGTATCCCGTTTGGTAGAGATAGAAAGCTTTTGAGCCACTCAGCCTTGCTATGACCATAAGCTTCTATCTCTACCCAGCTATCGGCACCGCAGATGACGGCACATATCGTCACGCAATGATGTCTATCAGTCGATGCTCTACTAGATACTCGACGCGGGGATCCTCTAACCGCTCGAAGTGGGCTAACAGCGACCCTGACTCAGTGATGGGGACATTCATCGGCTTTTCTGTCTCAACAGCTATCCTGAAGTATCACCTATCTTCGAGTATGCGTTTGCCCTGCCCCCACCTCCTCCCCTCTTGCGCTAAGCCGCCCAATGCGGTAAATTTTGGGGCTATAGCTGTATATGCGCAGCTTGTCTATTCCCCAAAAATTTGGTCATGCGGTGCCGGAAGTTGCTGGAACAATCTCCCGACACCTGACCCCTTCGACAGACAGCACCTGTCTCGGAGGCTAGAGTAATTATTACTCAGGCCGTTCCGTGATGCTATGTCCGGGGCGGCCAGATTTTTGGGATTTCCTACCCCACTTCTTGAAGGAGGAGTCCCAAAATGCTGTTTTATATCCACCCGAATCTCCCGGATTTCACTAATCTGGGAGACACAGAACCCTTGCGCCTAAACGTGCCTCGCGCCCAGCCGGAGCGTGAGCGATTGCGTCACCTGATTATGGGTTCGCCGGAAGGGGTGCGCGAGGCGATCAAGATCCTGCATGTGCTGCACTACGCCGATCAGAGCCTCTGGAATAATCTGCTGACGATTCCAGAATCGGGCATTTTGCTGACGCCGGAGCAGGGCGAGGTATTCACCTACCTGCTGCGCTATCGCCTGCTAGGCTAAGTGCTCTAGAGGCCCGTTTCTGGCTAGGAGCTAGGGACCGGTTTCTACACTGAGCGCGAAGTGATGACGCTCGTAGGGACAGAAACCGGTCCCTGTCCCTAAGCGGGAGGTTGCTGTATCTGCGCTAGCAGCGCCTGCGTCAGCGGATGGTCTGAGAGCTGATCGGCCTGCCCAGCGGCAACGATTTGCTGCAGGCAACGGGTAAAGTTATTGATGCCTGTTTGTGTGTTGGGATGCTCCTGCCCCAAAGTTCTCAGCAAAATGCTCACCGCCTGAGCATAGAGCGGTTCGGCTTCACTGTAGCGACCCATTGAATCATATAGCCCAGCTAAGTTGTTCAAACTAGCGGCGGTGGAGGGATGCTCTGAGCCAAACTGCGCTTCGCGGATAGAGAGCGATCGATGGTAGAGCGGTTCCGCTGCGCTGTAGCGACCCATTGCTTGATATAGCTTAGCTAAGTTATTCAAACTCGTGGCGGTGTTAGGATGCTCTGAGCCAAGCTGCTCTTCACAGATCGACAACGATCGCTGGTAGAGCAGTTCCGCTGCGCTATAGCGACCCATTACGTAGTATAGAAAGGCTAAATTGTTCAAACTTTCGGCGGTGTTGAGATGCTCCGAGCCAAACTGCGCTTCGCGGATAGAGAGCGATCGATGGTAGAGCGGTTCTGCTTCGCCATAGCGTCCCATTGCTCGATATAGCCCAGCTAAGTTGTTCAAACTCGTGGCGGTGTCGGGATGCTCTGCCCCAAGCTGCTCTTCACGGATAGAGAGCGATCGCTGCAAGAGCGGTTCGGCTTCACTGTAGCGGCCCATTGCTCGATACAGCTCAGCTAAGTTATTCAAACTCGTGGCGGTGTGGGGATGCTCTGCCCCAAGCTGCTCTTCATAGATAGAGAGCGATCGCTGCAAGAGCGGTTCGGCTTCACTGTAGCGGCCCATTGAAAAATATAGCCCAGCTAACTTGTTCAAACTCGTGGCGGTGTCGGTATGTTCGGGGCCGAATTGCGCTTCCCGCAAATCTAGAGCCTGACGATAGGCATTTTTCGCCTCCGCGTAGCGTACTGCACTTTCATAAGCCTGTCCCAAACTGTTGTAAAGGCTTGCCAGCAAAGGAGAATCCGGATCTTGCTGTTGTAAATCCGCAATTTGCTGCTCCAGCTCCGCAATTTCATCCGCCTCGGCAGGTGCAGCCTGATCTACGGCTGTAGTGGTTTCTACTTTCGGCTGGCTAAATCCCCAGGCAATCGGCTGGCTAAACTCAAACACGCCCCCGCGCCAACTCCAAAAATCAGGAGCCTGCTGAGCCAGCGCATTACCCATTTCCGGCCTCAGCCACAACACCAGCGGCAGCTTAAACGTCCGCAACGCCTCCCGCGTCCACTGCAGCGAAAAGAAAAGCTCCTCCTGAGGCGATTTATCCCGGCTGAGCCGCAGACCCAACAGCTCGTCCATCCCCAAAACGGTAACAAGACTGGGGCTCTCCTGACCTTGCAAATTCGGCTCCTGGTTAAACAGAGTCTGCAGACTTTGCTTCAGGCTAGGCTGGCGGCTGTCAATCCGTATGCGGTAGC
>NZ_JASATW010000083.1:0-2664 GCF_030405905.1 Sphaerothrix gracilis Ecp01 | reverse complement strand
GCAGGCGCAGTCCGACTGCCCCGATTACGGCAGAAACTAACAATACAAAAGCAGTTTCATAGAAAGGGTTGGCTAGCAGTTCCATGATTAGGTATTTAGGAAACGTTCACAGTCAGGCTTAGAACCTTGGTCGCGGAAGCTTGAAAGCGTCAATCCTCAAGCTGGCTTGTGTACAACCATGACTGAGCAGGTTGCATGATGCACGACATAGTTACTGACGCTACCTAGCAGCATTTCACTCACTCCCTTACGCCCGTGACTACCAACAATAATCAAATCAGCACTCCAGGTTTTTGCAAGTTGACAAATGGCTGGTCCTACATTGCCGATTTCTTGCGTAAATTCTGCCTTAATTCCCATCTCTGTGGCTTTATCAGCCAAGTTTTTCAGCAATCTGGTATTAGCCGTTTCTATCCCCTGATATTTTTCTTGATAGGTTGCCCGATCTCGATCAGAATAGGGGGATACGGTGAGACTATTGTCTTCTTTAGGACTTAAAACGCTTAATAAATTAAGATTTGCCTGGATTTTTTGAGCCAGTTCAGTTGCCTGATCAAAGACATAGTGAAAGGTATCGCCGTATTCTATTGCAACCAGAATTCTTTCAATCATTTTTTGGGTTCCGTAAGGTCAGAGAAATCATTGATGGTGTTGCACGACTCGGATGAAATATGCGTCAACGACATCATCTAGACTCGTTGATGCGACGGGGTGAATCAATCTGATTGACGAGCACTGCAAACGGCACCATGGGCAGCATCGGCAGTAGACAAATTAACCACTGGTTCCAGGTCAGAGGTGCGGTTTCAAACAGCGTATTCATCACGCTCCACTGGCTAAATATCACCTGCAATATCACTGCCCCCAGAATGCCGCCGATCAAGATGGGGGCATTGGCAATGGAGGCTGATTTGCGACTTAAGAAATGAAGGATGCTAGCGCCTAACTGGCTGATGCTGAGCAGGTAAATAATGCGAGCAGCCACTAGCGCTTGAATGGCCACGGTGCGGGCAACGGCCACATCCCCAGTGGTTGCCTTAGCCCATTCAAAGATGCCAAAAATCAGAATCCAGTTGAACAAGGAAACTGCCAGAATCCGGCGTAGGAGCCGTCCGGTGAGCAATGATTCTCCTGGATGACGGGGCGGTTGCTTCATCAAGCCATTGGACTTGGGCTCAAAGGCGAGGGGCACCGTCATGGTCAGGGAATTGATCATGTTCAACCAGAGCACCTGAAGTGAGAGAATCGGCAAATCCCTAGCCAGCAGGGCACTGATCAAAATGGTCATGGATTCGCCGCCGTTAACGGGCAGCAGAAAAGCGATCGCTTTTCTCAAGTTCTGATAAACAGTGCGTCCCTCTTCTACCGCCGCTTCAATGGAGGCAAAGTTGTCGTCGGTGAGCAGCATGTCGGCGGCTTCCCGCGCCACTTCGGTGCCGTTTTTGCCCATGGCGATGCCGATGTCGGCCTGCTTGAGAGCTGGGGCATCGTTGACGCCATCGCCCGTCATGGCCACGATGTTGCCTTTCATCTGAAGGGTTTCCACCAGTCGCAGCTTTTGAGCGGGGGCAACCCTGGCAAACACATCCCCGTCAGTCACGACCTGAGCTAGCTGGGAATCGTCCATGGCGGCAAGCTGCCTGCCCTCGAAGGCAGTCACCTGATTGGCCTGGTGAATTCCCATGCGCTGGGCGATCGCCTGGGCCGTGGTAATGTGGTCGCCGGTGATCATCTTCACCTGGATACCTGCGGACTGGCAGGCATGGACGGCAGCGATCGCCTCTGGGCGAGGTGGGTCAATCATTCCCTGCAACCCTATAAATACCAGGTCTGATTGAATATCCTCGTGGTCGATGGCGTGATGATGCTCGCCTACCATCTTGCGGGCAAAGGCCAGTACCCGTAGCCCTTTAGCTGTCAGGGTCGCAACCTCTTGCTCAATTGCGGATTTATCCAGCGGAATCAGCTGCTCTGCCGATAGGACATGGGTGCAGCGCTGCAGCAACGCCTCCACCGAGCCTTTGACGTAGACGACGCGGGGAAGAGTATCGTGCAGGGTCGCCATGTATTGATACTCAGACTCAAACGGAATCGAGTCGAGCCGGGGCATGAGGCTGGTCGTTCCCGCCTGGTTCAGGTCTGCTTTGGCCGCTGCCGCAATTAAGGCCCCTTCCGTCGGGTCGCCTACTACTGTCCAGTGGTCTCCCGTTTGCTTGAGCTGACTGTCGTTACACAGTACCCCTGCTATCAGGCATTCCCGCAAGGCATCTGGTAAGCGATCGACCAGGCAGTTATCGGGCGCATCGCCAGCCCCAAGACCGATCTCTCCCTTGGGGCTATAGCCGCTGCCGCTGACCTGATAGGTCTGTTCCCCGGCATAAATCGCCTTTACCGTCATCTGGTTTTCAGTGAGGGTGCCGGTTTTGTCAGAACAAATGACGGTGGCGCTGCCCAAGGCTTCCACGGCAGGTAGTTTGCGGATGATAGCGTTGCGGCGAGCCATGCGGTTGACGCCGATCGCTAGGGTAATCGTCACCACGGCGGGCAGTCCTTCGGGAATGGCACTCACCGCCAGAGCCACCGCTGCTTCGAACATATATTCCCAGGACTCTCCCTGGCCTAGACCAATGGCAAAAGTGAGGGTAGCCAGGGTCAAGATGCAGT
>NZ_JASATW010000082.1:0-2665 GCF_030405905.1 Sphaerothrix gracilis Ecp01 | reverse complement strand
AATGTTAAAGGAGATATTACCATAAAAGGTATAACAGAATCTATTTCTTTTCCTATGACAGTTACTGAAAATTCTGCAACTGCAAGTTTAAAAATAGACAGAACAAAGCACAAAATCACTTATAAATCACCATCTTTATTAGAAACTATAAAAGATAAAGCTATATATGATGAATTTGATATTAATGTAGAATTAAAATTCTAATTCCCTAAGGATTAATAGCAATCCATTTTATAAAGATTCTTGTTCAAGCGTATAACATACGAGGACAAGAATCTTTTTTTATGATATAGTTTGAAATAAAAATTTTCATTTCTATATTTGACACATAAATGAAAACAATAACAAATCATACTTGGTGGTGGAATTTTGCAAACTTATGTTCGTGAAAGAAACCTTGTATGTAATATTATAGAAAAAGGCTTGTCATTCACGACAAGCCTTTTTTAATTTTAAATCATAAATGAAAACATTCAGTCTATACACACATTACAAAAAAATACTTGCAGATACTATTACTCCTGTGAGCATTTATCTTAAAATAAGAGATAAATTTCCCAATAGCATTTTACTAGAGAGTAGTGACTATCATGCCAATGACAATAGTTTTTCTTATATCTGTTGCAATCCTATTGCTTCCATTAAGGTTAAGGACGGTTTAATTTCCCAAACTTATCCAGACGGAAGTTCTAAAAACAACTTTGCAGAATCTATATGTGTGGTAGAAGAAATCAACAAATTCACACGACGATTTAAAGTAGACTCTAATGAAAACTTCAAATTTATAAATAATGGCATCTTTGGCTATACCGCTTACGACGCTGTAAAGTATTTTGAAGACATTGAGATTTCTAAAAAAGAAAATTCTATTGATATTCCAGACATTTATTATGCGGTATATCAAAACATCATTGCCATTAACCATTTTAAAAACGAAGCTTACATTTTTGCGCACTGTTTTGATACTGATAATAACATTGATGAGATACATCAAATTATACAAACAAGGCAATATGCCTCTTACAACTTCAATGAAAAAGGAGATATTCAATCTAACCTAACGGATGAAGAATATAAGCACCACGTTGAGCTTGCTAAAAAACATTGTGCCAGAGGTGATGTGTTTCAGCTAGTATTATCCAAACAATTCTCACAAGAATTTAGTGGAGATGAATTTAATGTATACAGAGCATTAAGAAGTATTAACCCTTCCCCTTACCTATTCTATTTTGATTACGGAAGTTTTAAAATCTTTGGAAGTTCACCAGAAGCACAACTTATCGTTAAAGAAGGTAAAGCAGAAATTCATCCTATTGCAGGTACCTTTAAGAGAACAGGAAATGATCTTAAGGATGCTGAACTAGCAGAAAAGCTTATTAACGACGACAAAGAAAACAGTGAACATGTAATGTTGGTTGACCTAGCAAGAAATGATCTTAGTAGGCATGGTTCTAACGTTACAGTAGAAAATTATAGAGAGGTACAGTTTTTTTCGCATGTAATTCACTTAGTAAGTAAAGTAACAGGAACAAAACATAAAGGAGCTGATACTATGCAAATCGTGGCAGATACGTTTCCAGCAGGAACATTAAGTGGTGCGCCAAAACACATGGCTATGCAACTCATTGAAAAATACGAAAAAACAAGCCGTAGTTTTTACGGAGGTGCTATTGGTTTTATGGATTTTGAAGGCAATTTTAACCATGCCATTATGATTAGAACATTTTTAAGTAAAAACCATAAACTATTCTGGCAAGCAGGTGCTGGATTGGTCGCAAAATCTAGTCCAGAAAATGAATTACAAGAAGTCTATAATAAGTTAGGTGCTTTAACAAAAGCTATTGAACTTGCTAAAGAAATTTAATATGAAAAAGGTTTTAGTAATCGACAATTACGATAGTTTCACTTACAATTTAGTTCATTATTTAGAAGACTTAAATTGTGAAGTTACCGTAAAACGAAATGATAAATTAGCACTTGATGAAGTTGATGCTTTTGATAAAATAGTGCTTTCTCCAGGTCCTGGAATACCAGACGAAGCCGGACTTTTAAAGGAGATTATTGCTAAGTACGCACCAACAAAAAGTATACTTGGTGTTTGTTTAGGACAACAAGCTATAGGTGAAGTGTTTGGTGGTACATTAGAAAATCTAGATACAGTTTATCATGGTGTTGCAACACATGTGACGCTTTCTGTTGATGATGAGCCATTGTTTAAAGGTATAGATAAAACCTTTGAAGTTGGCAGATATCACTCTTGGGTGGTTAGCAATAATTTACCAGAGGTATTAGAAGCAACTTCTTTTGATACTAACGGGCAAATTATGTCATTAAGGCACAAAGTCTATGATGTAAAGGGTGTACAATATCATCCAGAATCTGTATTAACTCCAGATGGGAAAAAGATTTTAGAAAATTGGGTGAATAATTAACATTTGATTCAATTAAAAAGAAAAATAACTAAAAAGATTTCCATTGTTATGGAAAGTGAACATGAAAGAAATTTTAAACAGACTGATAAATCAAGAAAGCATCTCAGCAGAAGAAGCCAAGAAAGTTTTAGTGAATATCTCAAATGGTGTTTACAATCAAAGCCAGATCGCTTCTTTTTTAACCGTCTATATGATGCGAAGTATTACTACAGAAGAACTTCGTGGTTTTAGAG
>NZ_JASATW010000081.1:0-2701 GCF_030405905.1 Sphaerothrix gracilis Ecp01 | reverse complement strand
CCGCAGGGCCGTAAGTCTTTGATTACCTATCACCGCACTGATGCCCCAGTGCTCTCAAATGAGTTCAAGGCCACGGCTAAAGGGTGGTTAGAGGTGAATGATGCGGAGAACATACCGGAGCAGACAGCCTCATACCGGGCTAAGAAAGGGGCACAAGAGGCCCACGAAGCTATCCGTCCAACGCACTTAGACATTCATCCAGATAGCGTTCGTCAGGCGTTATCGGAAAAGCAGTATCAGCTCTATAGCCTGATCTGGCACCGAGCGATCGCCGCGTGCTGCCGTCATGCGCGGATTGCCAAAACTCGCATTGTGAGTGAGTCTGGCGGTGTGTACTGGGAGGCTAAGGGCCAGATAGTTGAATTTGAGGGCTATGCCCGCTACTGGAACAACCTCAAGGATGATGAGGCATTACCAGAGATTAAAGAAGGTCAGGCGCTAGAGCTGGCCCAGAGCAAATCAGAGCGGCGTAAAACCTCACCCCCACCGCGTTACAGTGAGGCCCAGCTCGTGCAGACCTTGGAAAAGCTGGGAGTGGGACGCCCTTCTACGTTTGCGGCCACGGTGCAGACGCTCAAGAGCCGTAAGTACGTGCATATTTCTAAGCGAAAACTTGCCCCTAGCAAGCTGGGGATGGAAACCTACCGGGTGCTAGCAGCCACCGTGCCCGACCTGCTCAGCAGCGACTTCACTGCCGAGATGGAAGCGGCTCTAGATGCGATCTCAGAGGGAGAGAAAGACTGGCAGCGATATCTGTGCCAGTGGAATAGCGAGTATTTTCAGCCCGCGCTGACAACAGCGCAGGTCGTTGTTCAAGAGGAATATACCGATATGAATCAGCAAAATGCAAGCGAGCTAACCGATTTTCAATGCCCAGTCTGCGACGGGAAACTCGAAACCTATTCCTATCAAAAGGATGGTCAACTCAAGACCCTATTGCGCTGCCACAACGTCAATGCTGAAAGCCTGCAAGAGCAGGCGCAAGAGGGCTGCTCGGATGTGGCATTTTTTGAGTCTAGAGGAGCTTGGTGGAGTCCTGAGTATGGTGAGCTGGGCGAGAGTGATATTCCAGACGATGAGGTGACAGAGGTCCCTTGTCCCGTGTGTCAGGGATCCCTGGAGAAGCATTTCTACCCGAAAGAGGGAGAAGTTAAATCGATGTTGCGTTGCCATGAGCAAAGACAGCAGGCTTGCTCAGAGGTGGCTTTCTTTGAAACTGATGATGGCTACTGGAGTCCTGAGTATGGCGAATTGAAACAGGCCGTGAATGTGTAAATCGCGAGTTGAAGTAAACAGGAGGAAAAATAATGAGTACCCGCAATCTCAACGTCTTAACGATTGCTGGAAACATTGCTGCCGAGCCGGAGATCAAATCGGTGACGACTCGCAGTGGTAAGGAGACTCAGGTAGCAGAAGTGACTATCTATGCCGAACAGCCGACCAATGACGGTAGCTTTCGAGTGCGGTTGTCTATCTGGGAAGGCTCTAGCACCTGGAGCGTATTGCCTTATCTGAAGACCGGCAGCTTAATCACGGCTATCGGGCCAGTAGGGGTCTCTCCCTACATCACGAGCACGGATAACTCTCCGCGTGCGGGTGTGCAAATGGAAGTGGATCGCATCGTGCTCAACATTGTCAATGATGACAGTGAGGATAGTGACCCGCAGCCGTCTGAGCCGGTCGAGGCAGCAGCGTAATGCATCCCTTTATCCAGAAACTCCTAGAACTGGAGCCGGAGATTTTGTCGTTCTACTGGAACGGGCGGCAGATTCTACGGATTGAAGACGGTGAGATCGTGTTAGAGAGCTCTGTTCGCCGCAGTTCAGGTCTTCTAACGGTTCACTTCGATGATGAACCGGCCCCTGTGTACTTCCAGGCAATTTCGTAGCTGAGCGATGGCTTTAAGCGAGGAGCAACAAGGTCAGCTTGTCAGTACGTTCCAGGAGCGTTTGCTCGCAGGCGATCGCTTTGAGAGTATCGTCCAGGCGCGGCAGGTCGCCTCTGAGGTTTTGGGAGGGCGCGTCAGTGGCGGCAGCCCATTAGCCAAGGCGACTGAGGAAGCGATTGAACAGGGCCTCGTCAGAGCGGGCCGTCAGATAGTAGAGCAGGGCCAGGAGCAAGGGCGATCGCCGGTGGAGACGTTCGAGCAGCTCGTAGACCTGTATGAGCGCCAGCCGCGCTTGGGGACTCGTTCATCGACCTCGATTTTGCGCCAGCAGTACAGCACGCCAATGCCGATCGCCTACCTGGGGTCACAGCTCGCCGGTGTGACTCAGGAAAGCAGCGTCTACGAACCGACAGCCGGACACGGAGCATTGCTGCTAGAAGCCAATCCAGAGAAGGCCACGGTCAACGAGCTGGACGATAACCGGGCTGCCGACTTGCGGCGACAGGGCTACCGCGTCACTCAGAACGATGCGACGAGCTACCGCCCGGAGCCGCGCAGTCAGGATGTGGTGATTGCGAATCCGCCGTTTGGTCGCAGGCGCAAAGAGGGTAGAGCTGAGCGCTTCACCATTGGCGCAGAGGCGACCCCTATCAACAGCTCACAGCTAGATCATGTCATTGCCTGGCGATCGCTTGAGGCGATGAAAGACGATGGCAGCGCGGTGCTAATTATTGGCGGAGAGAAGGGTTCAGAAGCCCATCGCTCGGACGAATACAACACGCAGCAGAACCGAGGCTTCTACAAAAATCTCTA
>NZ_JASATW010000080.1:0-2703 GCF_030405905.1 Sphaerothrix gracilis Ecp01 | reverse complement strand
GACGACCGATCGAGCCTTCCACACAGGCTTAATTGAGGGCATTCTTGAAGTTGATGATTGATGGGACGCAACATTTTTTTGTTCATCCCACGCGCTCAATCGTAAAGTAGGTGCCCGGTTCCTCACCCTCTAGCGTCAACTCCTCACTGTAGCAACTCACCCATCCGTTCAATTTCGGCTTCCTCTCCTGTCAATTTGAGGCTCACTTCAACACAATTAAATTAGCTCTCTCCACTGGATTTAACTCTGACTCCCTCGCTGCGATCACTTCTACCCACATCTATTCCCCTAGCCATTCAGCACTGCCAGACAGACACTCCGGCCGCGACGATCGCTGTGGACATGGTGGCGACTCAAACCACGGCAGGCTGTCCTCGCTGTCAGCAATCGAGTCACCGCATTCACAGTCGCTACCAACGCACTGTCCGTGACCTCAACTGGGCCGACTACGGCGTGACACTTCATCTCACGGTGCGCAAGTTCTTCTGTGATGTAGTGATCTGCCCACAACGCATCTTTACTGAACGTCTCCCACAACTCTGTGCGCCCTATGCCAGGCGCACCCAACGCTTAAACCAGTATTTCATTGGCCTTACCCTCGATTTGGGTGGCGCTGCCGGAGCCCGACATGCACAGCGCAGCGGTTATGGGGTCAGTCTGCACACATTGCTGCGATCGCTGGCAAAAGTGCCTCTGCCTCAGCCCACTCATCCCCACTACATTGGGGTCGATGATTTTGCCTTCCGCAAAGGAAAACGTTATGGCACCGTCATCATTGACCACGAACGACAGCAACCAATCGCTCTACTCAATGACAGAAAGGCCCAGACGTTAGCCGATTGGTTGAAAGACTATCCCGAGATTCAACTCGTGACCCGTGACCGCTCTCAAACTTATCGCGCTGGCATCAACCAAGGCGCTCCTCAAGCAATCCAAGTCGCAGACCGCTTTCATCTTCTCCAAAATCTGGCTCAAACCCTGGAAGCCGTTTTCAAAGCTCATCCGAACGATATCAAGACCGCTGACCATCAGCCTTGGAGCAGGCGGTATACGCCCACTGCGTTGAGCCATAACCCGCGAAAACGACAACAACGGCTCGCTCGCTTTCAGGCCGTTCAGCAGCTCAAACAGAAAGGCCAGTCTTTAGCTACGATTGCTCAGCTGACCGGCCTCAGTGTTCGCACGGTCCGGCGTTTTCTTAAACATCCGCAGTTTCCTGAACGCAAGGTTCGCAGTGACCAGGGGGGCAGTCCTCAGTTGCAACCGTTTCAAGCTCTACTGGAGAAATCCTGCCAGCAAGGAAAACGTAATGGACGCCAACTCTTTCGACAACTTCAACAACACGGCTATCAGGGCAGTTACCGCACGATCGCTCGCTTCCTACAACGCTTACAGCAGACCAGCCAAACACCACCCGAAAGGATCTCAAAACCAAGGCGCCGGGTGGTCAAACGAGCTAAACTAACGCCGAGACAGGCCGCTTTCCTCGTTCTCAAACAGACCGATAAACTTTCTCTCAGGCAGCAGCAACAACTCGCTCTGCTGCGGCAGCAACCACATTTTAGCCTCGCTCTTCAACTCGCTCAGGACTTCATTACCATCGTTAGAAAACGGCAGGCAGAGCGCTTTGATGGTTGGTTACAGCAGGTTGAGGACGCTCGCATCAAGCCGCTCATCGCTTTTGCCAAGAGCCTCAAGGGTGATTATGATGCGCTGCTAGCGGCGCTCTCCACGTCTTTCAGTAATGGCCCCACTGAAGGCCACATTAACAAGCTCAAAATGATTAAACGACAAATGTTTGGTCGTGCCTCGCCTCAACTCCTGACAAAACGCTTCTTACTCGCTAGTTGATTACCTTTTCTATTGCCTTCTTTTTCTGTATGGGCGGGAATAGAAAAGTGTGGCCGGTATTGGGAAAGTCTGCCTGGAGTGAGCGATCTCGGCCTTCAATACCAAAATTCTCCTGATCGGCTCATTCACAAACACTAAAATGGCCCTGCTTCTCTCTCGTTTCGCTGCTTCACTCTATAGCTTCACCTAAAGTGAGAAAGAACCAAGTGCTTCCACTTGAACAGGGCAGGATGAGACATGAAGGTGAAGTTGGTGGTAGATGACATGAGGAAATCGGTCTCCTAATCTACCACTCCTGAGTTTTTGCGACAGAACCAGCAAAAGCCCACCGGCGGCTTGTGCCTCTCGATCTAAGCAAGACCAACTAGATTGCCGAGTTGAGTTCTCAAAAGTTGTCGTATTCTCAGCATGAGTCTTATCCCTCAGCCCTCAAAGAGTTTTCTGCACCACCGAGGGGTTTGAGCTCTCTTTGGCGAAGAAGGTCGCCGCCTTTTTTAAGAAGTCTCGTTCCATCCGAACCCGCTTGAGCTCTCGGCGCAGGCTATTGAGCTCTTCTCGCTCCTCAGAGGTCAACGGCCCTTGACGAGCGCCCTGTTGGTCAATCTTCGACTGCTTTACCCAGTTGCGCAGCGCGCTCTCGGTCAGTCCCATCTCCTTCGCAACTCGGCTAATGGGTTTGCCTGACTCCTCAACGATGCGGACCGTTTCCGCTTTCTGCTCGGCTGTAAACTTTCTGCGTGGTTTTTGACTCATGTGAACATTCTCCTTGTTGATCCTCTCTTCTGGAGTGTCCACTTTTTCGGGGCAAGGTCACACTCTCGTATTTTTGCGACAGAACCAATATTTTAGTTT